>CANQAJ010000001.1 GCA_947589365.1 uncultured Clostridia bacterium
GTTATGAAGATTAAATAATGCAGCCATAACTTCCAGATAAGTCGGGAGGAAAATAAAATCGGAAAGTATATAACCATTTTTTTATTCACTATACTCGCTATGATGAATGTTTCAAGTACTGTTTTTGCTGCCGGAGAGATAGATATATCAGCGGATGAAAATATTAAACCCGGAAAGACTTTTAATACATATCTTACCGTTACATCGGATGAGTCGGTAGGTGCAGTCATTATTTATCTTGAATATGATGATAAATCATTGACTCTGTCATCTGCCGCACCCGAGGAAAAATCCGGCGGCGATTATTTCAGGTATAGTGTCAGTGACGGTCAGGTAAAACTCCTTTTTATGACGAATGGAACAAAAAAGAAGCAAACCTTTAAGCTGCGGTTCAAACCTTTCAACAGTGACACAGTCGAATATGACTTTTATGCATATTCGGTTGAAGCATATACCATAGACGAAAGTGAAATTGAGAGTATATCTCCCGCTTCTGTCAGAATAGGAGTAACTCAGACTTCGGACAGTACCGCAAGTAAGACGGATAAAACGACGGATACAGGTGATTTGCCGGGAGCCGACTCATCGGATCATTCAACGGAAAATTCCCGGAAACTCCCGGTCAAGGCAGAAACGAGCAGACCCCATAAACAGGAAACCGAAGAAGACCACTCTGATTCTGACGGGAAGGCTGATTCCGGACAGCAGACAAGTGAAAATGAATATTATGTACATACACAACATGACTCTTCAAATGCCGGCTCGGTTGATTATAAGGCTATGATCGGTGCTGCGGCGGCTGTTGCAGTCGGTATTCTTGTTTGCTTAAAACAATACAGAAAATTAAAAAAATGAAACATTATTCTGCTTATGTTGAAAATCAAAGGTGAGGAGAGTAATATAATATGGCTAAGCAACCACTCCACAACGGTCACAGGGCAAGAATGAGGGAGAGGTATTATTCTTCCGGATTTTCCGAATTCAATCATCATGAAATACTGGAGCTTCTGTTATTTTTCGGTATACCGAGAAAAGATACCAACGAAACGGCACATCAGCTTATAAATCGTTTCGGATCCTTTTCCGGCGTACTTGATGCACCGATCGATGCACTTATGGAATGCGGATTGTCAAAAAATGCGGCAATATGGTTAAAATCGGTGTTCAGTCTTACAAACAAATATATCTATGATAAGAATAGCAATGATAAATCTTTGGATTGCATTGAAGATCTTGAAAACAGATTGATGGATTTGCTTTCAAACGAAACTGAAGAAAAAGTAGTTCTTGCTATGTATAATGCAAAGGGAATGGAGCTTTTTTTAGGAATAATAAGTGAGGAAAAGGATAATTGGACGGACAAGCTGTATTCAAGGCTATCCGAATTATCCGTCAGGTATCATGCAACCACAATGATACTTGCTCACAATAAACCCAACGGAATTGCTGCACCTACCGAGAAGGATATTGATAATACAATGAAAATATTCAATTCTCTCGCTAAGCTTGGTGCAAGGCTGAATGATCACTATATAATTGCCGGTAACGAGTTATATTCAATGGTCGATGATAAAAATTTAAGAGTAATCTTTTCATAGCAGGTGTTTTTTTATGGAAGATAAAGCAGCATACAAAATGAGAATAACAGAATTTAAAGAAACTGTTGTTGAGCATGGTTTCGGCAGTTTGAGTGAGGAAGAGTTTCTTGAATTGGTGTTGTCTTATACTTCTCCGAACAAAAATCATACCGATTTGTCCGTCAAGCTTTTGAAGCATTTCGGATCACTTCATGCAATCATGGATGCACCGAAATATATGCTTATTGATATAGGTCTGTCGCCCAATACAGCCATGCTTATAAAAATGATACCAAAAGTGAGCAATGTATATTTGATGGACAAATATTTCAATCCGGATAATAAAGAACACAAATATAAAATTGAGGATAAAATATATTCAAGCTTTACGGGTTGTGAGGGCGAACAGGTTCTGATGATATTGTTTGACAGCAAAGGACATGAGATTTATTTTAAGGTTATCAGCAAAGGATCGGTCGGTGCTTCCGAAATATATGTCAGAAAAATAATAGATACCTGTATAAGATATAATGCATCGAAGGTATACCTGGCACATAATCATCCGAGCGGTATATCTTTTCCGTCACAAAAGGATATAGAAGCAACTATCAAGGTCAGGGATGCTCTGAGGGCGGTCAATATTGAACTTGCCGATCACTTTATTGTGGGAAGTACCGAAGCATTTTCGATGGCAAACAACAAGAATTTCAGTTACTTATTCAAATAACTGCATAGAGTGTATCCATTGCAATACCTCTCCACTATTTTCAAGCGGTTGAGGGTTGACTTCTCAGGGACGGATAACTGCCCCCAACGGACGGCTGTCCGTCTCTTATTCCGTACAGCTGCAAAATTGTTGAATACGTAATGTTTTTATGCTGACATATAATAAATATCCGGTGCAGGATATCTGAAATTTTGAACTAAAGATAGGGTGGGAACAGTGCGTCTGTTTATAGCTGTTAAATTCAGCAGTGAAATTGAAAATAAACTGATTGCAGCACAAAATGAACTGTATGCCCGTAAGGTTACGGGAAACTATACAAATTGTCATAATCTTCATCTGACATTGGCTTTTATCGGAGAATATGATTGTCCGAATAAAGTTACGGAAGCAATGAAAAAGGTTGATTTTAAGCCGTTCTCACTTTGCCTCAGCGGAAAAGCCGGTTCATTCGGGGATATTTGGTGGGTAGGACTCGAAAAAAATCCGGAGCTTTTTTCTTTGGTTTCACGTCTTCGCAAGGCTCTGTCAGACTATGATATACCGTTTGATAAAAAACCGTTCAAACCGCATATCACAATCATGCGAAAAGCAAAACCTCCTTTCGGCGAAAAGTTTGACATAAAAACATTGAAACCGGAAAGAGTGTCTATGACAGTAAGCAGAATTTCTCTGATGCACTCGCACAGAGAAAACGGAAAGCTGATCTACACTGAAATTGGATTTATCCAAGCTTCAGGTACGGATAAAAGGTAAACGAATAAGGTAGTTATAATATCGAGCATCCGCAGCTTATAATAGGGGATTGGCCAATATACGTAATGTCGCAAAATCAAGGTTTTGCGACATGAGGGATAGGGAAAACTCATTTAAGCACCAAAGCTGCCTGTTTTCATAACACTCACAGATTGACAAGCGTATATCGGTATTCGCAGTTAATTCTCAGACCGACTTATCTTTAAATCTTTATTCAGGACTGAAACCGGATTCTTCCGGAAACCTGATTTGAATAATCATTAAAACCGTACATGAAAATAAAATCATTGATGTTGGAATTGACTTCATATAATTTATTCTGTAATTACAAATACCGATATACAATCTGAAATATTCCGATAACATGATTTCGGAAACTATTTCATAATTCTTCCGGTATGCTGTTGCGGATTATTTTAAGCATCGGTCTGTTCGGATACACTCGCTGCTTATTTCAGATTATGCCATCTTATTTTATATACCGGATAAAATGCTGATGTCGCAAAATATTATGAAAGTGTGTATATGTATATTTATTGTATATTTTATAAAACGAGCCTTGTTGCTTCAATAATCAAAAAGGCTCGTTTTATTTACAACTTTGTTCTGTTTCTGTAATCTGTTTTTTAGAATTTTTGATACTGTCTGCGGAAAGATATTCCGATACATTGTAAGCTTGTGATATAAAATTACTTACTTTCCGTAATAAAACACCTTTCCTTTCGGTCTGAACGGCAGAGTCTTACCTTCGGGTATGAGAAAAGCGTGTTCATGCCTGATTTTAAGATCACTTTCAATATATCCGTCTGTGATAATCAGGATTGGTCCGTCCTTTGGAAAATCCTTTGCACATTCCAAAAGGTTAATCCCGGGCTGTAAAACCGTGCCTCCCCTACCCGTAACCTCTACCCTTCCGGCAATTTCCTCCGGAGAAAGATAACCTTTGTCATAGGCTTGTGCATCACAGAAAATAACCCGTGCTTTGGGTACATTTTTTGCATCGGCATAGCTTGCTATGGCACCGAGTGCGATACCGATATCCTTAGCGGACATGGAACCGGATGTATCAATAACTACTCCGAAAGTACGCCCCTCCGTCTGTGTATCGTCAATAAAATATCTCGGGCGGGGAATGTCGGGAGTAGATGACTGTCGGCGGCTTGGTCTTGCGTAGGTACGGTGCTTTTCAATAGGAGCAAAGAAATCATCAAACCATTTTGCAAGCTTTACATCCCACGGTATGGGCGGCATGGCAAGTGCCCGTATTTCCTCAATAAGTCCGGCGGGTATAAGTCCTCTGCCGCTGTTAATATGATATTCCAGACCCTGCATAAGGGCATTTTTGCAGAAATCATCAAGACTGATGCTGCCGCCAATTTTTTCTCCGGCTCCGATAATATCGCCCTTACCGTATCCCCGAAATGTCATAAGCCTGCGGTTGATCCTTATATTGCGTACCAACTCGTCATAAATTTCCTCAGCAGACATACCTTTGAGGTTTTCATCATACATAAGACCGTTTTCGGGCATAATACCGATATTCATTTCTTTCAGCCATCCGTTGACTACATAATCACAGGCAATATTCCACAGATAGTGATCTCTTCCTTTTGACCTGTTTGCATGGTCAAGACCGGCATGGAGATATTCATGACCCAGTACAAATTTAAGCTCCTCAACAGAAAGACCTGATGCGGGATTGACATATATTTCCTTAAGACCGACATCAACGGCAGCAATCTGTATTTCATTTTTCTGACAGTAATCGCTGTCCTCAATAATTTTGAAATGTGCCGCTAAACTTCCCAAAAGAGGAAAGCTGTTTATAAACCAATTTGCAGCTCTGCGGGAGCGGGTATCATATTCCTCCAAAAGCTCCGCAGATGAGGCACTTTGCAGCACGCTCCTGACGGAATATTGCAGTGCATTGGCAAACTGTCCCTCATAATAATCCTTTGAATGAAGTCTTGAGTAAAAGTTTTCACATATATGCTCGGGGTCATATATATCATCGAAAACATACGTTCCCAAAACTCTGTATTTTTCTGCCTGATCTGTTCTTTGTATTAAATACTCATAGATAGATTGCTCACTTTTCAGACTTCCGGGAAAATTCTGTATCATATTTGCCTCCAAGGGGGCACCTTTGAACTTCATATCCTGTAAAAATTTGGTTATGTAGATATCACAGGCAATATTCCAGATATGGGTATCCGCCCCTGCCGGCAGCTTAGAAGGGTTGGTATGTCCAAGACAGAGGTGGAGCATAAGATGGGCGATTATATAAGCCCATTCCTGAGGGGTATGCCGCTTGTTTTTATTTAAAAAAATAACTCCGTAACATACGACATATGCGGAACCTTTCTTTTCATTATCATTAAATTCAATGATATTATGAGTCAGTCTTATTCTTCCGAACAGCGGATGCTTATCAATAATTTGCTCTCCCTCCATGATATAGTTCACAGAGGGCGGCAGTTTAATTTTATTATTTTTCGCCATAGACTCTCCTATTTTTGTATCAATCTCGGAAGGTCACGTACAATTTCCACCATAAACCAACCGGGAAGAGTTTTTCCTCCGTCATCGGAAACAACAAGCTGTGCCAGTTCAAAATTGATTGAAGCAAGCTCCTTCATCAAAGCCTTTGCTCTGTGAGTAAGCAGCTGAGTGTTCCTGTCAATCTGTTCCTTATTCCGAGGCAGTTCAAGAATAAGTCTGTCACGGAATGACTGAGCCAGAAAATATAATACATCCCTGTCCTCAGGATCCGAAGGCCAGCGGGCATCACCCTTTATAATATCCGACAGCAGTTTTTTGTTTCCGAGCTGCTTTGTAAAGGCAACAAACATCCCTGCATGACCGGGAGAAATGCAGCCGTAGGCAAGTGTCTTAAGCATGGGTGAGCCGGGGGTAAGTCCCGTACCTTCAAATTCTTTTATAAGATCGCTGAGTGTGTGCCACGAACGAGGCGTAGAAAACGGTTCCTCGGTCTTGGGCGGCACAGAGAAAAGATGTTCGGGGCGGACAGTTATATAATCCGTTATCCATGGATGCAGTCCTGCATTGTATGCCCAGGAAAGCCATTGCTTTACATCAACCTTAAGCTGCACATGAAACATTCTATTCACCAGTGCCGAGGACATTGTTTTGACAATTGCATTATCCTGTGCCCTGTTTCCTGCACCGATAACAACACTTCCCTTGGGAAGATGATATTCCCCGATTCTGCGTTCGTATATCAGGCTGTAAAATGCTTTTTGTACTTCCTGTGAACAGGCATTAAGTTCATCGAGAAACAACACATACGGTTCATTTCTTGCAATCATTTTCGGGGGCAAAAATTCGGAAACATTGCCGTTTATTCTCGGAATGCCGATTATATCCTCGGGAGCGAGCTGGCTGCCGAGGAGCGACACACATTCCATACCAACATCTATTGCAAACTGTTCCACCAGTGCGGATTTTCCGATCCCGGGTGCCCCCCAAATAAAAACAGGTCTTACGGGGGCAACGGTCAACAATATTTCCGACAATTCTTCCTGTGTTACTTGAACGGGTAAATTCATATAATCTCCTTTTTTATTTCGATATATTATTTCACATTATTGTTTTGATTTCTTTGTTTTTGCGGGTTTGTTTTCAGCTAAAGGGTTAGCTTTCAGACCTTCAATCACCTGTTCGTCGGCAACATGGGTATAGATTTGTGTGGTACCGAGATTTGAATGTCCTAAAATTGCCTGCAAAGTCCGGATGTCTACTCCGCCCTTTTGATACATAAGCGTTGCGGCCGTATGCCTCAGCTTATGGGGGGAATATCCCTGACCGTCCAAACCTATTTTTTGGAGATTTCTGCTTAGAACATACTGCACTCCTTTTGGAGTAATTCGGCATTTCTTACGGCTGATAAACAGGGCGTCCTTATCCTTTACTCCATCAACCGGTCTGACCTCAAGATAATCATTCAGTGCCGATACACAAGCATTATTAAGATACAGCACCCTTTCTTTATTTCCCTTGCCTCTGATTTTTAACATATGCTCACTGTTGATATCCGAGAGGTTTATTCCGCAAAGCTCCGAAATACGCATTCCGCAATTAAGAAAAAAAATCATCATGCAGTAATCACGTTCTTTATATTCTCCGTCTATAGCTTCAAGTAATTTCAGACTTTCCTCCAATGTCAGATATTTGGGCATTTTTTTCGGTTTTTTCGGAGAATCCAACGCTTCCGTAGGATTATATGCAAGCTTGTTGACCTTGACTGTAAGGTAACGGAAGAAATTTTTCAGACTTGAGGTTTTTCTTGCCCTCGTAACTGCCGAATTATTCCTGTCGTCCTGACAATAATTCAAAAAAAGCAGAATATCGGTAAATGTTATTGTTTTTATAAAATCTATGTTTACAGAGGATATATCAATATCTTCCGATTCCGCATCCTCGGGTACCATTCCCCTCTCTTTAAGAATAAACCTGAAAAATGTTCTGAGATCCCTGTAATATTCGTCTACCGACAGTCCGGATCTTCCGCGTACATTGCCCATATATGCCAGAAATTCCTGTATAACGGGAGGGGCTTCCCTGAAATAATCCTGATTCAATTTTTACTCCCTCTTTCATTATGAAAACTGTACTGTAAACATTATATCATAATTTTCCACCTTTAAAAACCGTATTTAAAAAAAATATTAAACATCCCCCCTATCGTTCGACAACCCTATTTTGCCTTTCAGGCGTGCAAGAAACATATCTTCTTACACGCCTGAATATATACAGCCGGTCAATAATAATTTTGATATAACATTTCAATTCTCGCCAATGTTTCTTCTGCCCACGAATATTCAAACATATATTCTCCGTTATACAGCATTTTTTCCTTCTTTGGATTTTCAAGGAACCTGTAATAGTCGCAGTCTAACAAATCTTTTTTGATACAGCAGTAGCCGCGTCCGTTCATAAACACATCCTTGATCCCCTTGGATCTGAAAAATGCGTTAACATCCATAACCGCCTTCCTGTAAAGACCTTTTACACGATCATCATACGGCCGTCCGTACCAAAGCTTATCGGTGGCTTCTTCAAGGCTGACTCTTCCGCCGCATTTGTCTATGCATAATGCCAAAAGCTCCTTGGCTTTCTTATTGTGCAGCTCCATTCTTTCACCATCAACAAATAAATCAAATCTTCCGAATGTAACTGCCTTTAGTCTATGTATTCTTTTTGAAAGCAACGAGAAATTATCAAATAAGTATTTCATATCACTTTCAATATTCCTTGTATTTAAAAATCCGTCGCATCTGTACTTATATACATTAACCGATTCTTCATCTTTATTACCAATCAGATATATGACAGTTCCTGTTTTATGAGATTTGATTTTTTCTACTATTTCAACAAAATCTCCGTTTTCCAAAGAAACCATTGCCAGATGAATACGCTCACTTTCGATTCGTTTCAAAAATTCTTTTTTATCCGGGATACTTTCAGACTCAAGCTCCGAACAACCTTCAAAATATTTCAGTAAATTTTTACTGAATTTCATGTTTTTGCAATATATCAAAGCTTTCATTTTTTTGCCTCCCTCATATATCTGACTATATCTGTGATATTTATTCTTTTTTTATACCTTAATTCTACAATAATTTACATCATTATATGACTTTAAGTGTTACTGATGTGCTACCAATTTCAAACAAATTATATCATTATAAAAGTAATTGTAATTCAGTTTTTGAATGCGGGTATAAATTTGTGAACTCAGCGATATATCTATTTTACAGACCTGTTATGATATGATCCTGTTTCTTGGTATCCGTGTTATATTATATCATAATTTTACTCACTAATCAAATGTCGTTCACTAAACACAAAAATATGAATTTGTCCCGAGCGGTCGTATTTTTATACCGAGCGGCAAAAAAACATAATTAAATCATCAAAATTAAAAAAATATTCATTTTTTTCATATAGTGATGTGTAAAATTTTACTTAAAAAATTGTAGAAAATTTATAATGTTTTTTGGACATATATAACAATAAACAGTTATAACTCTAAGAGTAAAAATAATTGAAGGTTTTATTGCACATACTATTATTCAAAAATTATCAATTCACATCTGCCGCGATTATACCCGAATATAAATTTATGATATCCGATACCTTTACAAAAAATACAAGGCGGCTTTGTTAAAAAAATATTTATAATTCCTTATTATCTATGAATATAGTGTTAATGCAAGATTTTTCCTGCCAATTAATTTTGATGTGAAAATTCTGTCGGAAAGCATAAAAAAATAGTATTGCAAATACGTAATCTCTATGATATAATACAAGATATAGCGTTCAGGCTATTAATATAATACATTATATAGCGGTATAAGAATTAAAACGGAGATGATTAAATGCGTATTATAAAGAGAAACGGCTCGGAGGAACCCTTCGATATTGAGAAAATATCCAATGCGGTTCGCAAGGCAAATAACGCAACCGAGCACGGAAAAATTACAGATGAGCAGATAAAAGACATATCCGGTTATGTTGAATACAAATGCTCAAAATTGGACAGAGCCGTATCGGTGGAAGAAATTCAGGATATGGTTGAAGAACAGATTATGGCTAAAGGTGCATTTCAGCTTGCGAGGAATTATGTCAGGTACAGGTATAATCGTTCTCTTATCCGTTCCTCAAACACAACCGATAATAAAATCCTAAGCCTTATCGAATGTAACAATGAAGAAGCTAAGCAGGAAAATTCCAACAAAAATCCTACAGTAAACAGTGTCCAGAGGGATTATATGGCAGGCGAAGTAAGCAAGGATCTGACACGGAGGATACTTCTTCCGCAGGATATAGTTGAGGCACACGAAAAAGGTATAATTCATTTTCATGATGCCGATTATTTTGCCCAGCATATGCATAATTGTGATCTCGTAAACCTTGAGGATATGCTCCAAAACGGCACGGTTATAAGTGAAACGCTTATCGAGAAGCCGCACAGCTTTTCAACGGCCTGCAATATTGCAACACAGATTATAGCACAGGTTGCCAGCAACCAATACGGCGGTCAGAGTATAAGCCTTACCCATCTCGCCCCGTTTGTACAGATATCCCGTGAAAAGATCAAAAGGGAATTTATGGCTGAAATTGAGATGATGGGAACGGATATACCACAGGAGACCATTGATAATATTGTTGAAGAACGCCTGAAAAAAGAAATAACCAAGGGTGTACAGACAATACAATATCAGGTTGTAACACTGCTGACAACAAACGGACAGGCTCCCTTTGTTACCGTATTTATGTATCTGAATGAAGCAAAAGACGAAAGAGAGAAAAAGGATCTTGCTATGATAATTGAGGAAACTCTTCGTCAACGCTGCACAGGTGTCAAAAACGAAGCGGGCGTATGGATAACCCCCGCATTTCCGAAGCTTATTTATGTTCTTGAAGAGGACAATATCCATGAAGGCGACCCCTATTATTACCTTACGGAGCTTGCTGCTAAATGTACTGCAAAACGCATGGTTCCGGATTATATTTCCGAAAAGGTGATGCTCAGAAATAAGATTGATAAAAACGGAGACGGTCACTGCTATACGTGTATGGGATGTCGGAGTTTCCTTACCCCCTATGTGGATGAAAACGGAAAACCGAAATATTACGGACGTTTCAATCAGGGAGTTGTCACAGTAAATCTTGTTGATATCGGTCTTAGTGCAAATAAGAATTTAGCCGATTTTTGGAAAATATTTGATGAACGCATGGAGCTTTGCCACCGTGCTTTGCGTTGCAGGCACGAAAGACTTAAGGGAACTCTTTCGGACGCCGCCCCGATTTTGTGGCAATACGGAGCAATATCAAGACTGAAGAAAGGTGAAACAATAGATAAGCTGCTTTATGGCGGCTACTCTACCTTATCTCTCGGCTATGCAGGTTTGTGGGAATGTGTATACAGCCTTATCGAAAAGAAGCTTACCGATGAAGAAGGAAAGCAGCTCGGTCTTGAGATAATGAAAAAACTCAATGAATATTGTGCAAAATGGAAGGCTGAGGAAAATATAGATTACAGCATATACGGCACACCTCTTGAAAGCACAACATATAAATTCGCAAAGTGTCTGCAAAAAAGATTCGGAATCATAAAGGGTATAACAGACAGGAATTATATAACAAACAGCTATCATGTTCATGTAACCGAAAAAATAAGTGCTTTTGATAAGCTTAAGCTTGAATCCGAATTTCAGACACTTTCGCCCGGCGGAGCAATCTCATACGTTGAGGTACCTGATATGCAGCAGAATATTCCCGCCGTTATGCAGGTTATCAAGTTTATATATGATAACATTATGTATGCGGAGCTTAATACGAAGAGCGATTTCTGTCAGGTATGCGGTTACAACGGCGAAATTCAGATAGTCAAGGATGACAATGGCAAGCTTATATGGAAATGTCCGAACTGTGGAAATACCGACCAAAATAAAATGAATGTCGCAAGAAGAACCTGCGGATATATCGGAACGCAATTTTGGAATCAGGGAAGAACCCAGGAAATCAAGGAAAGAGTTCTTCACCTCTCAAATTCCGTTCTTGCCGATAAACAAACGGTATCCTCGGAAGTAGTATAAAAATCCGTAAAATCCGACCCCCGATGCTGAACTGTATCGGGGGTGAATGCTGCGGATACAAGACACAAAGACCGGAGGCTGCGGTAATACTATGTATATAGGAGAAATAATTACAACGGATTGTGCAAACGGCACGGGTATCAGGGTGAGTATATTTGTTTCCGGATGTACTAACCACTGCAAGGGTTGCTTCCAACCTCAGACATGGAATTTTGAATACGGAGAACAATATACCCGTGAGCATGAGAATTATATTATAAAAGAATTATCCAAAGAATATTATGACGGTCTGACCATATTGGGCGGGGAACCGTTTGAACCTTCCAATCAGCGGGGGATCATAGGGCTTATCCGAAGAGTCAGAACCGAATTGCCGGAGAGAAATATATGGATGTATACCGGCTTTACATACGAAAAGGACTTAATTCCCGGCGGATGCCGTTATATCGAGTGTACGGATGAAATACTTGACAGCATAGATATACTTGTTGACGGACGGTTTGTTGAGGAGCTTCGTAATATTTCCCTTAATTTCAGAGGCTCGGAAAATCAGAGGATAATTGATATGAATAAAACAAGAACAAGCGGAAATATTGTTTTATCCCCGCTTAATGACTGACAGAAGAATTATTTTTTTGAAGATTTTCTGTAAGTAAGCGGTGTGCAGCCGTACTTACGCTTGAACATACGATTATAATAGCTTTGCTCGGAAAATCCGCAGCATTGAGCTATCTGTGATAAAGAGTTGCCTGTTTCGGACAGCATATAACAGCTTTCTTTCAGTCTGTAATCGGTCAAGAAGCTTACAGGCGATTGAGAAAGGTACTGCAAAAACATTTTACAGCATTTGCTTCTGCTTATATGTCCCGAGGCGGCAATTTGTTCCAAGGTTATTTTTTCGGAAAAATGCTCATATATGAATGTTATCATCTCCCTTTGAATCTCCAGATCCGAATCGGACAGTGATACGGTCACGGAATCCGGGATATTATAGTTATTGCATATCTTTCTGAAAAGCCTGCATACCAATGACAATACATCAAGCTCATAAAATTCCTGTCTTTCTTTATACTCATATACGAGCAAGTCTATAAGCTCGGAAATTTCCCTGTTTTCCTCACTGCCATTAAAATAAACATAAAAACGTATGCTTATATCCTTCAAAAACCGTTCGACTGCACTGTTCTTAGGCATTGCAGACAGAAATATTCTCGGGTTTATCTGAACCGTTCGATAATGACAACCGTTATTTACGGTATGATTAAAATGAATTTGACGGGAGTTTATGTAAATTATATCACCACTTCCGAGTTCGGTATCACATCCGTTTACTCTGCTTATCATCCTGCCGTCAAGCACCTGTAAAATTTCAATATCATCATGCCAATGAGCAAGCATTTTATCGCCCGGATATGGTGAAAATATGCCCTCTGCGATATACACGGGAAAACCATAGACGTTATAATCGGTATGGTATTTTTCTGAATCATCATTCTGTAATGATCTTTCCATATTGCACCTCTGAAATACGATAATACAAAATTTTCGCTAATATTATACTATATTTTCATAAAAAAATCTACTATAATACCAATAAAATTATACTATTGGAGGAAACAATTATGAAATTTGTATGTCAGATCTGCGGTTTTGTGTATGAGGGTGCAGAGCCGGCTGAACAATGTCCGCAGTGTAAACAAACAGGGACATTCAAGGCAGTTGAGGAGAAAAAGACGAATCCCTATGCCGGAACACAAACCGAGAAAAACCTTGAGGCGGCTTTTGCCGGAGAATCACAGGCAAGAAATAAGTATACCTATTTTGCTTCGGTTGCTAAAAAAGAGGGTTACGAGCAGATTTCCGCCCTTTTCCTTAAAACTGCCGATAACGAAAAGGAACACGCTAAGATGTGGTTCAAAGAACTCAAAGGAATCGGTAATACGGCGGAAAATCTTGAAGCTGCCGCTGACGGCGAAAATTACGAATGGACAGATATGTACGAGGGTTTTGCTGTAACGGCTGAAAAGGAAGGCTTTCCCGAGCTTGCGGCAAAATTCCGTGCTGTCGGGGAAATAGAAAAGCACCATGAGGAGCGTTATCGTGCATTGCTGAAAAATGTTGAAATGCAGCAGGTATTTGAAAAGAGCGAAGTCAAGGTATGGGAGTGCCGTAATTGCGGTCATATAGTAGTGGGAACGAAAGCTCCCGAGGTATGTCCGGTTTGTGCACATCCGCAGAGTTATTTTGAAGTTCATGCGGAAAACTATTGATAGTACCGCACATATGAAAAGAGAATCGTGAATATCAAGATGCGGCATTCCCATAAAAAGGGCTGCCGCATTTTTTTATTTGATATATTTTTACTCCGATGTATTTTCAGTGTTACTGTCTGTATCAGCTGCTTCATTATCCGTAATCACTCTCTGAGGCAGCTGTTCGCCGTCAAAATGAATACCTATGCCGTTTACCTCTACTCCCTCATCTGCCCGTATCATTATATACTTTACTCCGTCAACTACCTTTGCATCTACCATAAAGCTGAATTTCGGATCAACCTTAATTGAAACATATGAATTTTTAAGCTCAAATTGCTTGGGATCGATTATATTCTGCGGCGGAATTTCAATCTTTTCTCCGAATCCGTTTATAAAATTTTCATCAAACGATGCCATTTCCTCATCCTTTGCACCACAGGTTGTAAGAACACGCTTGACATCATTTTTATCAAGCATAAGCGGCTCCGGATCTTTGCTCTCCTTATGCTCTGTTATCATATCGGATATCATACTATGTACAGACTGAACAAATCCCAAATTTCTGCTTTCCGAGGTGGAATCTGATACGACATTCCTGAACGCCTGTTTTTGCTCGGCAGCAGGCATCTGTGCCTTTGCACCGAAAAGTGCTTCAACAACCTCGGCGTAATTTTCCTTTGTGCTTCGTGTGTAAAATACCGCATTGTATATATTGGTTTTACGATCATCAAAACATGGATACATAAATCCGATTTCAGGGGCGGAAACAGCTGATTCGGCTCCTATATTCCGGAAATTATTTTCGCCGGTGGAGAATCCGAGTGCTGCTCTTGTAATTTTTATCGGACATACGCTGCATATAAAATAGCGGAACATCTCTGTTGAATCCATAAGATCTTCATCGTTCTTTGAAAATGAAGGTACATCATAACGGTCGTAAGCAAGCAGTATCAGATAATTACCGTCCGTTACAAAGGATGATACTATCTTCTCATATAAAGCATCGAGCAGCTCCTCGTTATCAAGCTCGCTTTCTCTTATCTCTGAAAGGAGCTTATATTCTTCCCCGCTCTCAACCTGATCGGTTGTAAATTCGATATTCATAAGATTTCTTCCCATTGCTCCGGAAATACTTTTTTTCATCAGTTTAAGCACCCAATCCTGCTGTTCATCATTCAGCATATTAACAGGTACCTTGAAACGGGAAATAATTTCCTTTGCGGCACTTACATAGCATCCCCGTATATAGGCAATATTACCTTTATCAGACTTGAAACGTTTTTTAATTTCGGCAAATTCTTTATCGGTCATAATTTTTATTCTCCTTAGCTGCTTAAAATTGGTTTAAAGGGATAGCACAAACTCCCACGAATATTAATTATATCAGGAAAATGTTTATAAAACAATAATCATTTATATAATTTGTCATTTTTCTTATATTTATATCCTTTTCAACTGTTGCTTTTTATACTTTTTCGTGCTATTATTATAATGAGAAAATATGAAGGTGGTGCAATGTGAATACCGTCAAGCATTTTGAAATAATAAAAAAGTATGCACAGGATATACTTGAGTCAAAAGGTATGGAAATAGAAAGGATCTGTGTCCAGCATGGTACATTCAGCGTGTTTGACCATTCTCTGTTTGTAACGTCAATGTGTATAAGAATTTCAAAAAAATTCAAAATAAAGGTGGATGAGAGAGCATTGATCCGTGGTGCTATGCTGCATGACTATTTTCTTTATGATTGGCATGAGCCTTTGAAGAAAAACAGACTGCATGGCTTCAAGCATCCGAAAATTGCACTGGAGAATGCAATGAGGGAATATACTCTTGGCAGAATAGAGCAGAATATGATTTTGCGTCATATGTTCCCGCTTACATTGAAACCCCCGAAATATCGTGAGGCGGTTATTTTATGCATTTCAGATAAGCTGTGTGCAACGTATGAAACTGTCGGAGGATTGAAAAACAGAATTGTCAGAAAATTTAGGAGAGTTGATACAAATGCCTGATTCGGCACTAATGTTGGAAAAATATTTTTTTTGGCTCGTCGTTTACAGTGTTATCGGATGGGTATATGAATCCGCCCTTGAATCTTTCAGACAGAAAAAGCTTGTAAACCGCGGATTTCTTAACGGACCGTATTGTCCTATCTACGGCTTTGGTTCCCTCCTTGATGTTATAATACTGGGGAACTTGAGATATAATGCGTTTCTGTTGTTCGTATCAAGTGCGGTTCTTACGTGCATACTTGAATACATGACCTCTGTCGTTATGGAAAAGATATTCAATGTGCGTTGGTGGGATTATAATGACTTTAAATTTACGGTATTCGGAAAGGAAATATTTGTTGGAAAATTTAATATAAACGGCAGAATATGCCTTGTCGGTGCCCTCGCATTCGGTACACTTTCTATATTGCTTGTGTATTTCATTCATCCCTTTATAGAGTCCGTGACCAATAGGTTTTCCTATCCCCTGTTTCACTATGTCTGCGGCGGTTTGTTTATTTTGATCCTTATAGACTGTCTGCATACGATATTGGGTTTTTCAAGCTTCAACGAGAAGCTTAAGGGACTTTCTGCAAATATAAGCCATATTAGGGGTAATATTAATGATAAGGTTCAATCAACTGCCGCTTATGAGAAAATAAATTCTGCATATGAAAAGTTTGTCAAAAGTCTGAATAACCAGCAAATAAGGCTTATTCATTCGTTTTCTCACCTCAGATCCATAAAATACAGAAAAATTTCCGAGGAGGTAAGAAAATTCGTTTTTAGAAAAGACAGAAATAAGGGCAAGAAAAAATAAAAAGAGGAAATTTCCGCAGTATCTTTCGGGAATTTCCTTTTTATTATTGTACTTTTCTTATACTGTATGCTGCTGTGTATAATAAATACAAATAATGGGGTGCTATTGTGAGTAAAAAAATTCTGATTATTGAAGACGACAACGAAATAAACCGTATGCTGAAAATTCTTCTTGAAAGCAGCGGCTATACAACGGCAAGTGCATATTCCGGCACTATGAGTGCAATACATGATATAGAAAAAGCTCAATCTTATTGCAATTCTTGAGGAATCAACGGATATTTCAAGAACAAGCGGAAGTACCGGTCTTGGTCTTGCGATAGCAAAACAATTTACGGAAATTCTCGGCGGAAAGATATATGCCGGATACAAGGACGGGATTTTCTCAATAACCTTAAAATTCAATAAATAAAAAAAGCAAAAGCCGGAGTTATTCTAAAACGAAGGCTTTTGCTTTTTTGAATAATGATGTACAAAATCAATCCTTTTCAAGCTTCTTCAGCTTTTCTATTTCGGCTCTGTCAAGACGTATCTGTCCGTCCTTGATTATTCTGACCTCAGATACATTATAAGTATGTGGTGCGGCACCCGGTGCCTTATTTAGCGATACGGTAAGTGTACCCGTAATAAGATTTAAATCAATGACATTTCCGTTTCCGTCCGGAGTTTCAACTATAGCCCCTATTTTCGGAGTTGTTTTCAGCAGACTTGTATATACATCCTGCTCATATTTAAGACAACACATGAGTCTGCCGCACGTTCCGGATATTTTTACAGGATTAAGCGACATTCCTTGTTCTTTCGCCATTTTTATCGAAACAGGCTGAAATTCCCCCAAAAAGGTATTACAGCAAAACGGTCTTCCGCATATGCCGAGTCCGCCGAGCATCTTAGCTTCATCACGCACACCTATCTGTCTCAGTTCTATCCTTGTTCTGAATACGTAAGCGAGATCCTTTACAAGCTCACGGAAGTCTACCCTGCCGTCTGCTGTGAAATAAAAAAGTATCTTATTATTGTCAAAGGTATATTCCACGTCAACCAGTTTCATCTGTAAATTATGCTTTGCAATTTTTTCTTCACAGATTCTAAAAGCTTCAACTTCCTTTTTTCTGTTCTCCTTAACAATTTTCATATCATCCGAGGTAGCTTTTCTGATAATCTTTTTTAGCGGTTTGCTTATTTTATCATCGGTTATCTCCTTGTTTGCCATTGCAACCCTGCCGCACTCTACCCCTCTGCTTGTTTCAACTATAACATTATCGCCTACACGAAGCTCTGAGCCGTCCGGATCGAAATAATAAATTTTTCCCACATCTTTAAATCTTACACCTATTACACTAATCATATTTTCCTCCGAATATTTACACTCTCAGCACAGATGAAAGCCATGTGCCGAAAAAATTAAGATTAACATTTATTTCCAGAACCTGCTTTGCTCTCTCTATATTTTCCGCAAGTCTGAATATTCTGTTTTTGGTCATTCGCTTTGCAGCATCCGAGGCAATCGCAGAATTGGTTTTGGCACCGACAGATGCCTTGACACATTCAGCGGCGTTCTCGGTCAGAAAATCAAGAACACTCACCGCAAAAACACGGCTTTGTGACATTTTGCTTGTCAAGGTGAGTACATTATATTCGTTTCCCTTTATAACTGCACCGAATATTTCATCGGCAAGCTTTTTCGCTTCTTCCCCACCGCTTTCAAGCATTTCGATGGTCTTGCCTATGTTTCCGTCACACAGCTGTGCCGCATGGAGAATATCTCCGTGGTCCCTTTCGGGAAAAAGCCGTAAAACATATTCAGCCGCCGCTTCGGGTGTTGCAGGATAAAGCGTATATAAACGGGAACGGGAACGAACAGTCTGCAAAAGCATATTTGCGGATGTTACCGTAATAATAAAAGCAACATTTGCCGGCGGCTCCTCCAGAACCTTAAGAAAAGCATTCTGAGCCGGAGCAAGCATTTTATCGCAGTTTAAAAGAAGATATACCTTGGTCGGTGCTTCATTGGGCATGATATATGAATCGGCACGGATATTTCTTATAGCATCAACATTAAGCTCTCCCGTATTATTTCCGTTTGCTGTGAATATATCGGGATGTGATGAATGCATAGCCTTGATACAAGCGGGACATTTTCCGCAGGGTCGGTTATCGGATGAGCATACAAAGCTTTGTGCAATTATTTTTGCGAGAGTTTGTTTTCCCGTACCCTTTGCACCGTCCAATATTATAGCATGAGGCAGTGTATTGGTTTTCACTGCTTCGGTTATTTCTTCAATTAATTTATCATTAGCAACAAATTCATTAAACTGCATAACACAAACCGCTTTCCGTAAAGTTTTACGAACATACCGCCTATGCTATTATAAACTATTTTTATATAATTTACAAGTTTTTAATTTTTCCTTTTATTCATTTTCCAAGTAAATTTTTATCGGCTTTATAATTTACCTGTTTTGATAAAAGAATAAGTGCCGCAAGATTAGGTATAGCCATAAGTCCGTTAAGCGTATCGGAAATTTCCCATACAAGAGATATGCTCATTATACTTCCTATATATGCTGTCAGTGCATAAACAAAACGATATACACCTATATATTTTCCTCCCGTAAGGTATTCAAGACTTTTTTCACCATAGTAGCACCATGATACCAAAGTTGCAAATGCAAACAGAATTATAGAAAGCGAAATAAAAATTTTGCCTGTAATTCCGAGGGTTCCCTCAAATGCAGCTGTGCTTAAAGCTATTCCGTCAAGCGGAGATTTATCAAAACCGGATGTAATTATACAAAGAGCCATAAGTGTACATAGGACGATAGTATCCATAAATACTTGAAACATTCCCCACATTCCCTGTTTATACGGATCGTCCGTATCGGCTGCCGCATGAACTATCGGAGAGCTTCCAAGACCTGCCTCATTAGAAAATACGCCTCTTGATATTCCGTATTTTATTGCCCTTGCCATACCGTATCCCATAAAGCCACCGGCAACACAATGTAAATCAAAAGCTTCCGTAAAAATCTTAACAAAGGCAGCCGGTATCTCACGGAAATTTATACCTATAACTATGACAGCGGCAAGAATATACAAAACTGCCATAGTAGGAACAAGCTTTTCGGTAAGTGCGGCTATGCGGTCTATGCCGCCCATAATTATAAGACCTACAGCAACCGCTATAATAATTCCGCTTATTTGCTGAGGAACACCGAATCCCTCACTTAAAGCACCTGCAACCGAATTTGCCTGCGTCATATTTCCCATACCGAGTGCAGCAACAGTACATATAACGGCAAAAACCACAGCCGCCCACTTACAATGAAGACCCTTTTCAATGTAATACATAGGTCCTCCAACATATTTACCGTTTCTTTTTTCTCTGTATTTCACTCCAAGCACATTTTCTGCAAATATAGTAGCCATACCAAAGACAGCGGCAACCCACATCCAGAATATTGCACCTGCTCCGCCAAGGCTTATCGCTCCGGCAACACCGACAATATTTCCTGTTCCTATCGCACCTGCAAGTGCCGTAGCCATTGCCTGAAACGATGAAATTTTCCCTTTTCCCCTTTCCCCCTCATTTTTTTTGAAAATAGACATAAAGGTTTCTTTCCACCAGTATCCGAAATGCCTTATCTGAAAAAATTTAAGTTTAAATGTATAGAATATACCGATACCTAAAAGTATACATAACATGAACGGTCCCCAGACAATACCATTGATAAATGAATTGATTTTTTCAACAGTTCCCATTTTAACACTTCACCCCATACATATATATAATTATTTAGGAATTAATATGATTTGCAAACATATAAGCCTGTATGGTATAATTGATATACAGTTTATTACAATGTAATTATCAATGACGAGGTATAAAAAATGGAATTTCCGTCCGAACTTAAGAACCAAATTGAATTAAATACATCACAATGGTCAATATCCGAATTGAAAAAGGCTTCGGATAACATAACAAAGAAATATAAAAATGAAAGCGGCAAGGGCAAAAGACTTATTACAGATAAACTTGAAGCGGCCGTTTATTCCGTGGTACGTATGCCTGCAACCTTTGCCGCCGTATCGGATGCAATTTTTCATACGCTTGAAATTGTCGGAGATAAATACGATATAAAAACACTTCTTGATGTCGGAGCAGGTACGGGTGCCGCCGCATGGGCGGCGGATTGTCAGCTTGAGCTTGACGGGATAACCTGCTTAGAACGTGAAAAGGAAATGTCTGCCCTCGGCAGAGAATTTATGAAGTCGGGCAGTACAGTACTTAAAAATGCCGAATGGATAACCTATGATATTTCACGACCCGAGCTTCCCTGCAATGCCGACCTTGTAACAGCGGCATATGTCCTGAATGAATTGTCGGATTCGCAGCGTATTGATACAATAAAAAAGCTTTGGAAAGCTGCTAAAAAAGTACTTATTATCATAGAACCCGGCACCCCGGACGGTTTTACCGGGCTTAGTACGGCAAGAGATATCCTGCTGAAGGACAATGCACATATTGCCGCTCCCTGTCCGCATGAAAATAAGTGCAGAATATCTTCCGGTGACTGGTGCCATTTTACTTCAAGGGTACAAAGAAGCAAACTGCATAAAATACTTAAGGGCGGCGATGCACCTTTTGAGGATGAAAAATATTCATATATGGCATTTGCCCGTACAAATACGGAAACAAACGGCTCAAGAATACTTCGTCACCCATATATAGGCAAGGGTAAAATATCAATGGAATTATGCTCGGAAAATGAGAATACTACTGCGATTATAACAAAAAAGCAAGGAGAGCTTTTTAAAATTGCCAAAAAACTAAAATGCGGTGATATATTGCCAAAATAAAAATTAATTATTTATCCATAATTATTTTACGAATTTTTTGTTGACTTTTAACAAAGAATACGGTATCATTGTAAGAAACAAGGGGATGATGAAAATGAAAGAACAACAATTTTTACAGACGGCAGATAAGGTTGCAAAAGAATTGGTAGAATTTACACGTCAGGCTGATGTAAACGAGGAATACTTTCTTGATATAATTGAAGAAAAGGTATTGCCCGTCGAGCAGTTCTTCGCAAATTACGCTTGTGCCATAATGGAGGTTGAAACAAAGTTCAAGGTGCTGAATGAGCAATTCTCACTAAAATATGACAGTAACCCCATTGAATCAATTCACTCCCGCATAAAGGACTATGACAGTATTATACGCAAGATTATAAGAAAAAATCTCCCGAGAACACTTGAATCTATAGAGGAAAATATAAATGATATAGCCGGTGTGCGTGTTATATGCTCGTTTGTTGATGATATATACCGACTTGCTGCGTGTCTTTTACAGCAGGATGATATAACACTTATCAGAAAAAAGGATTACATAAAAAATCCGAAGCCTTCCGGTTATAGGAGTCTGCACCTTATTGTACAAGTTCCTATTTTTGTGGAAAACGAAAAAAGACCGGTTAAGGTAGAGGTTCAGCTTCGCACAATAGCTATGGATTTCTGGGCAAGTCTTGAACATAAGCTAAGATATAAGAAAAATATTTCATCGGAAATGATGGATAAACTTTCACATGAGCTGACAGATTGTGCGGAAATAAGTGCTTCGCTTGACAGCCGGATGCAAAATGTAAAAAATCTGATTTTTTCGGAAAATAATAAGCAAAATGTACAATAATGAAAATATTACATAACAGCTTGTTTTTATAAAATGGAGGATAACATATGGAAAACTATAATGAATTTCTTGACAGAATAAACTCATTTGAAAAAGAAGAACTTATGATGGATGACAGTGCATTCGTACCAAACAAATCCGTACCGCGTAAGGTAAGACCGGACAACAGTTATTCGGATTTTTATGGAGATACTGTTGTATTTGAGCTTGACGAAAATATAAAGGAACGTATTGATAAACTTACGGAAAAACTATTTGAAGAAGCACCCGAATGTTTCAGTGAAAGACTTCCAAAAAGTACTTACCACATCACATTGCATGATTTATATAATTCCCCTGATATAGATAAAATAGCGAATAAAATGTTTTTTGCCGAGGTAAATCTGATAAAGCTTCTTAAAGAAAATCCAATCGGTGTGCAAAAAATAAAAATGAAAGCCACTTATGTTATCAATATGATAAATACTTCAGTCGTTCTCGGATTTATTCCCTGTGATGAAGCGGAGTTCAACAAGCTTTCCGGTTTGTATGAGCTTATGCATAAAATAAGGATGCTTGACAGACCTCTTACTCCCCATGTTACGCTCGGATATTATAATATCAACGGTTTTTCTGAGGACAGTGTAAAAAGCCTTAAAGCAGCAGTAAGAAATCTCAACAGGGAGCTTTCCGACTTTGAAATTGAGCTTTCAACGGAAAAGCTGTACTATCAGAAATTTATCAGCATGAAGGAATATATAAATATATTTTCTCTCGGCTGATTTAAAAAAAGGTCTTGACATCGGGAAAAAATGAGTTATAATATTGTAGTAAATATATAACGGCTGTGAAGAGAAAAAGAGCGGAAGCTGCACCAAAGAGAGGGGAGCAACGGTGTGATATCCCTGTGTAAGAACGCTCGGGCTAACTCGGAGTTCTGCTAAAAATGCAGCGTCCGACCGCGTTAAGGTTTTTGAGCGGCATATGGCTTTCCGTATGCAATTTGGGTGGTAACACGGATTCTTTCGTCCCATAACGAAAGGATTCGTGTTTATTTTTGGAATTAATATCCTTTATTGAACAGCCGAAAAATTAATAAAAAGGTGATAAAAAATGAAATGGACAGGACTTAATGAGCTGAGGGAAAAATATCTTTCCTTCTTTGAATCAAAGGGACATCTGAGGCTTCCGAGCTTCCCCCTTATCCCCCGTGATGATAAGAGCCTTCTGCTTATAAATTCGGGTATGGCTCCTATGAAAAAGTATTTTACAGGCGAGGTAACTCCCCCGAGAAAGAGAGTTACCACCTGTCAGAAATGTATCCGTACTCCGGATATTGAAAGAGTAGGTATTACTGCACGTCACGGAACATTTTTTGAAATGCTCGGTAATTTCTCTTTCGGGGATTATTTCAAACATGAGGCTACAAAATGGGCATGGGAATTTTGTACTGAAGTATTGGATCTCCCCGTTGATAAGATATGGGTATCAATATATGAAAATGATGATGAAGCATTTAAGATATGGACAGAAGAAGTCGGAGTTTCTCCCGAGCGTATAGTACGCCTTGGAAAAGAGGATAATTTCTGGGAGCATGGCGAGGGTCCCTGCGGTCCGTGTTCAGAGCTTTATTTTGACAGGGGAGAAAAATACGGCTGCGGCAAACCAACCTGCGGGGTCGGCTGTGACTGTGACAGATATGTTGAATTTTGGAATAACGTATTTACTCAGTTCGACAATGACGGCAAGGGAAATTATACACCGCTCGACCATCCGAATATTGATACGGGAATGGGTCTTGAACGTCTTGCCTGCATTATGCAGGGTGTTGACAATCTTTTCCTTGTTGATACCGTGCAGAATATAATGAAGAAGATAACCGAGCTTGTAGGTGCAAAATACGGTGATGACGAAAAAACGGATATTTCACTGCGTGTTATAACCGACCATATAAGAAGTGTTACATTTATGATCGGTGACGGAGTTATGCCCTCAAATGAAGGCAGAGGCTATGTACTCCGCAGACTTCTCAGGAGAGCGGCACGTCACGGCAGGCTTCTCGGTGTGAGCGAACCCTTCCTCTATAAAGTTGTTGATACGGTGATTGCGGAAAATCCCGCATACCCCGAGCTTTCGGAAAAGCGTGAAATTATCGTTAAGGTAATAAAAACCGAGGAAGAAGCTTTCTGCCGTACTCTCAATCAGGGTTCCGCACTTCTCAATGATATAATAGAAAAATCCGAGGTAAACAGAATTTCGGGCGAGGATGCATTCAAGCTTAACGATACATTCGGCTTCCCCATAGATCTGATTAAGGAAATTGCGGCAGAAAAAGGAATGATAGTTGATCTTGAGGGGTATGAAAAACTTCTTAAGGAACAGAAAGCACGTGCAAAGGCAGCAAGGAAAAATGCGGGAGCAGAGGCATGGCTCAGTGATGCCGTTGATTTCGGCAATATAGGAAAAACAGAATTTCTCGGTTATACGCAGCTTAACTCAGAGGCAAAGATCCTTGCCATTGTCAAGGACGGCGAAAAGGTTGAATTTGGCGGCACGGGTGATGATGTTGTAATTGTCCTTGATAAAACTCCGTTCTATGCGGAAAGCGGCGGACAGGTCGGAGATACAGGTATGCTTACCACCGACAATTCGGTTATTAAGGTTGCAGATACCGTTAAGGACAATAACGGAATATATATGCATCGCTGTGAAATTTCCGAGGGTACTATTGAGGTTGGCGATATTGTAAACGCACAAGTCGATGAAGATACAAGGTATAGCATTATGCGTAACCACACAGCGGCACATCTTCTTCAGGCTGCACTCCGTCAGGTTCTCGGAACTCATGTCGAGCAGGCAGGTCAGCTTGTTACTGCCGATAAGCTTCGTTTTGACTTCACTCATTTTTCGGCTGTAACTCCCGAAGAGCTTAAGAAGGTTGAAAATCTTGTAAATGAGCAGATTTTCAAGGGAATTGATGTAGTAACAAAGGAAATGCCCGTAGACGAGGCAAAGAAGCTTGGAGCAATGGCACTGTTCGGAGAAAAATACGGTGATATTGTACGTGTTGTTATGGTTGACGAATTTTCAAAGGAATTCTGCGGCGGTACACATATAGAGAACACCTCAAAAATCGGACTTTTCCGCATAATCGGAGAAAACTCCGTGGCAGCCGGTGTAAGGAGAATTGAGGCTGTGACAGGCAGAGGCGTACTTTTGGTTCTTGATGAAATTACGGATATACTGACAAAATCCATGAAGCTGTTCAAGTCAACCGCCATGTCGGGATTTGTTGCGGCAAGCGAAAAGGTAATAGAGGAAATGAAAGCAAAAGACAGAGAAATAGCTGTTTTGACGTCCAAGCTTTCCGCACAGGGTGTGGAGAATATGCTTTCTTCCGCATCCGTGAAAAACGGTGTGCGTATAGCAGCCGCAAAATTCCTTAATACTAATACGGCGACACTTAAGACAATGACAGACAGTCTGCTTGACACTGCCCCGGATTGCGTTGCAGTAATGTTCGGAGTAGACAACGGAAAAGCAAATATCTCTGTTGCAGTCGGCAAGGAGGCTCAGGCAAAGGGCGGTCATGCGGGTAAAATCGTCAAGGCTGTAGCCGGGCTTGTCGGCGGTAAGGGCGGCGGAAAGCCCGAACGTGCTATGGCAGGTGTCGGGGATATTTCCAAAATTGACTCCGCCCTCGGAAAAATCGAGGAAATTGTCGCTGAGTATATAAAATAATAAATTTTAACGGACTTAGTCTTAATTTCGGATGATAAAGACTAAGTCCGTTTTTATATAAATTTTAAAACAGGACTGCCGCATAACATGGCAGCCCTGCTGAGCTTTTAGCTATTTAGTTAATGACCGTTAATACCGATTTACACATCAGAGATACCAACGGCAGCATAATCGGAATCATCGTAATAATTGTAATCATCATAATAATCGGAATCATAGTAATCATCATAACCATCATATGAATACGGAATATCATATGAGGGTGCCAGATCCTCATATTCCTCTTTGGTCATATCAAACAGATTCTTTTCGGCATTGATCGTATTCATCTCAGGCACAGAGGAAATCTCTATTTTCATTGAAACAGTCTGATTTTCCGACGTATCGTATGATGAACCGGAGGGTACTTCAAAACTAAAGGACGCCTTGTTGTCCTCTACAACAGCATCACAGGTATAAGATTGCCCGCCGGCTGTCAGCGTGAGCTTATTGTTATTATCATCATAGTCAATTCTTGCAATCTCCTGACCTGATGCAGAACCGTCCGTATCGGAACCGGCTGTCAGAACGTATGACACAACTCCGCCGTTCACTTCCTTGTACAATGATACACTTGTACTAAACATTACATTTGAAACGGTAAATTTTATATTCATATAAGGCTCATGTGAAAACTCCAAAGAAATTTTTATATTTGAGGATACATCTTCCGCAGCCTTAAGGTTAAGCTCAAGCTTTGCAATTTCCTTATTGTCTTTTCTTGTGTAGTTCGTTAGTGTAATTAAAATGCTCTTAGCCTGTTCGGATTCGCTGAATGATGAAATAAGATTATCAAAGGTTTCATTTATGCTGTCGATAAGCTCGGCTTTATTTCCGATATCATCCTTATTGTTATTCTGATAGTTTACAATCTCTGTTTTTGTATCATTTAGTATCGCAAGAATAGCATTATAATCCAAGGTATATGTAACTATATCAACGGATACATCTTTACCGTTTACGGTTGCTGTGCCGTCCCCAACTGTAACCTTGCAGTCCTGCTCGATCTTTTTGAGAAGTCCGTCATAAAATTCCTCCATATCCTCTTTCTTGCTGTCAATGTTCTGAAGATTATGATACATACTCTCGAACTGACTGATAAACTGATTAAACTCTTCCTCGTCAATATTCAGAACGTTATCCTTATCGGGCGAGAAAATGGAATTGCCTGCCTGCTCTCTTAACTTTCCGGATTCAACATAGTACTTACCTTGTTTGCCGTTCATATCAAAATTAAAATCAATACGGTTTACATCGGTGTAAATCTCAAAGAGAGTATTTTCTGTACCGGCGGCACTACCGATAAACACATTCGGCACATTTGTTGCGTTGGATTTCATATAATACTTTTTTCCCGAATTATCATATGAGAACACCATATCCATGGAGCTGCCCTGCTCATCGTTTTTCGGTGCGGCAGACACCTTCACGGTTCCCTGTTCATTACAGCTTTTAAGTACAGCGAAAAGATTATTCTCCTCCGAACCGGAATTGTCAAAATATGTCTGATATGAACTTAAAACATACCTTGTCGGATTGTTTACCAGATATTCCCTTTCCATTCTGTTTCTTATAAAAAGGAAAGAAAAAACCCCCAACAATGCCACCAAAAGTGCAACCACGGCAATTATAATTACTCTTTTTGCACCACCGGACGATCTCTTATTATCAATAACACCCGCTGTTGAATCATATGACATAAAAGACTGTCCCGCCGGCTCAAGAGGTCTGACAGGCTCCGGTACAGCATTATTCGGAGTCTGAACATTGTTCGGAGTCTGAAAGTCCTGTGAGTATAAATTATTATTCTCAGTACTCTGACCCACAGCACCCGCATCCAGCTTACAGCCGCAGGATAAACAAAATCCGTACCCCTCGCCACATTCTTTTCCGCATTGCGGACAAAACATAAAAATCACTCCTTTGTCTGAGATAGGACATATAATATACGTTCAAGTTAATTATAAAACAAAAACAATACAATTTGTTAAAAAAATCAAAAATTTTTCAATTTTGTATAAACTCACAAATTTTAGAACGTATTTTTATAAATTTGAACAATAATGATACAAACCTGTGGCAGATAAAAATTTATCGGGAATTCTCTTTGAATATTGAGATGTTCTTCCCATCGGATGCCGCTATCACACTCCCGTCAAGGTCTGTTCTGTAAATTTCCGCACCCGAATCCTCAAGTCTTTTAACCGTATCCTTATCGGGCAGATATTTATTTTTCGTTCCCACGGATATAACGGCATATTTCGGAGAAACGGCACCGAGAAATTCCTCTGTTGTTGCTGTTTTACTTCCGTGGTGGGAAACTTTGAGTATATCGGCCGCTACATCCGCATTTTCTTCGAGTAAATTCTTTTCCGCAGCCTTACCCGCATCACCTGTGAAAAGTATCGAAATCTCTTTATACGAAATTTTAACAACAATTGAATTATCATTATCGTTACCGTATTCTTTATCGGGTGATAATACATCAACTGTCATATCGCCGACTTCATACCTTCCTGTTTCGGGACATTTGATTTTTATTTTTTTATCCCCGGCAATCCTATATAAAATATTTTCATCCTCGGTACGGCTATTATTTGTTTCAGGAGGATATTTTCCTGTCCATAACTCCCCTATTTCATATTTCTCCGATATATGTGAAAAATCTCCTATATGGTCGCTGTCATTATGTGTTGCTATAAATAAATCTATACCGTCAATGTCAAAATGACTCAGATATTCGGCAGCTGTGCCGTTTAATGTATATTCGCCGCAATCTATCATTATGTTTGCATCATCCGTATGCACAAGAATTGCATCGCCGTTTCCTACATCAATGAAATGTACCGACATAGGATAATCGTCTGCCTTTGATGAAAACTCGGATATACCTAAAAAATTGTATATCCCTTTGCTTATGCTATCATATGCACCCGACAGATACAACAGATATAATGCTATTATTAAAAATACAGACATCACGGATATCAAATATACCGTGACCTGTCTGTATCTTTTGCGAACCTTAAATTGCTCCCAAGGAGTCATATATCTAAATTTTCTTTTCATTTTTATCCGGTGTGTAAATCATAAGTATGGTATTGATACGCTGATCCTCAATTTCCGTAACTGTGATCTTCAGTTCCTTATATTGAAATGCTGAATTAACTTCGGGTATATCGCCGATTTGCTCAATTACCCAGCCTCCCACGGATTTGCTGTCGGATTCAATATATCTGTCATCCTTGTCAATCAGTTCAAGCATATCATCAATATTCATATCTCCGCTTATCTCAAACTCGTTTTCGCCAAGCTTTTTAAACTTATGTTCTATCTCCTCGTCCTCATCCCATATATCACCGACAAGCTGCTCGAGAAGATCCTCCATTGTTGCTATTCCGAGAGTTCCGCCGTAATCATCTGTGACAATGGCAATATGAACCTTTTTGTATTTGAAATCCGCAAGCAGAGAGGATAGCTTCTTGCTCCTGTATACAAAATATGCCGGCTGTATCAAAGTTACTATATCAGGCTCAACACTTCCGAGGAGGGCTTCAAGATAATCACGTGTATGCAGTATCCCCACTATATTGTCAATATTATTCTTATATACCGGTATCCTGGTATAACGCTCCGAAAGAATAATTTCCTTGATTTTTTCCTTATCCTCATCAATATCTATCGCCGTCATATCTACCCTTGGAGTGAGTATATCATATGCGGTCTTTTCGTCAAAATCAAGTGCGGACTGAACAAGCTCGCTTTCCTGTTCCTCAAGCACACCTTCCTCTTCAATACTTTCAACAATATACTTAAGTTCATCCTCGGTAACACTCGGTTCTTTTTCCTTATCCTTATTCTTTCCCGCAACCTTTGCAAATGCATTTTTTATCTTGAGCAGAACAAAGCTGAACGGCGTAAAGACCGCCATCATAAATAATAATACCGAAGCCGTTGATATACAGATTTTTTCATTATTTTCAATAGCAAAATTTTTGGGAAGTACCTCACCGCATATAAGTACCACAACGGTTATAACAACCGTACTCACGATAGTTCCTACAGCATCCCCGAAAAACGACACAAACATCAGAGTTGCCAAGGAAGATGATGCTATATTGACAATATTATTTCCTACCAATATGGTGGAAAGTGCCTTGTCGTAATTTTCCGTAATATAAAGTGCTTTGGATGCCTTCTTATCTCCGTTATCTGCTTTATTTCTGAGTCGGATTTTACTAACGGATGAAAAAGCTGTTTCAGTTGCCGAAAAAAACGCTGAACACATTATCAAAACCGCTATTACAGCTGTCATCAGCCATAGATTCAAAAAAATCACTCCTGTGTTTTATTATCTTCATCATGTCTTATTCTTATAAGACAATCCTCGAAGTTTCCGTTCACAATCACTGTCGGTACGGATATCATCAGATTAAGCGGAAAACCGAAATCTTCAACAGACAATCCTTTGTCATCCTTTTCACCGATTTTATCCCTTAAGGTGCGTGTATCGGAAAGATAACAATACAATCTCTTGCCGAGGGAATATGCGTATCCGAGTTCAAAGGCCGTACCGCTGTCCGGTTCAACTCCTCGGAAGCTATTCATATTTGCGGCTACAATATCGCAGCTTTGTATCATACCGATATTTGCGGAAAAAATATCATCTGCACTGCCGCACTCGTTATCCGAAGGAAAAAGCCCTTTAAATCCGTACTTTCTACAAATTCCTTTAAGCTTATTGCCTATATTAACCGCATCAGGATAAAAAACATCAAATCCTGCAATATAAATTTTTTTCATGGGATTATATCACTCCGCAGTTCAAAACAAATAGTACATTCAGATTATAATGCTTTGCACTGATATTGTCAAGAAGTCGATTAGCAGCAGAATGTTTGTCGCCGTAAAAGATATTCGGCCGGCTTGTCCGTAAAGTATAATTCCGGCCGATACAAAATAAATTAATCCGGTATTTTTTAACGATCATTCATTTTCAGCCAAAACAAAATCAATCATACCCAATGCAACATTTGAATTAACTGCCTCAATATTCACTTCATCTCCGATAGAATAAGCAGTCCCGCTTATTCTGTCTTTAATTGAAGTCAATCCGTCAAATTCAAAATCACTTTCCTCAATATCGGTAAGCTTTACGAAACCCTCTATTCCGTTAGGGAGCATAACAAAAATTCCGTTATTGGCGGCACCCGATACAACTCCTTTGTATCTTTCTCCGATATGAGAACACATATACTCCGCAGCATAGCATTTTTCCGCATCACGCTCGGCTCTTACTGCCCTTATTTCAAAATCGGAGGACAATGCCGCCGATTCGTCGGCAAATTCACTGTAGTGCTTTTTAATTTTATCTATCGGTACTCCGCTTATGAAATCACTCAATATACGATGTATTGATGTATCGGGGTAACGTCTTATAGGCGATGTAAAATGACAATAATCCGTGAGTGATAAGCCGAAATGACCGAGCGGACGACTGCTATATCTTGCCTTCGCCATAGAACGCAGTACCTGAGTTGAAATAAGCCTTGAATACTTTGTTTCCTTTGCGGCGTTTATAAGAGCGGCAAGATCAGTCTGACGTACACCTTCTCTCAGCCTGCGTGTCTGAAATCCGCATGATGCCGCAAGTTCGGCAAGAGAATAAAGCTTATCGGGGTCGGGGGCTTCATGTACACGATAAACAAAGGGTATACCGACACTTTTAGCATAAAGAGCTGCCGCCCCGTTTGCCATTATCATAAACTGTTCGATAATTCCCTCTGCTTCCCCCATCTCTCTTTCCGAAACATCAATACATACACCGTTTTTATCAAGAACAAAACGAAGCTCCGAGCTTTCTATTTCCAACCCCCCGCGTCTTACGGCTTTTTCCTTAAGAATATCCGCAAGCTTTTTTGCTTCCGCGATAACATCGGATACAGGAGAATATTTTTCTTTTATGCTCTCATTCGCACTTCCGTCAAGTATGGAATTGACTTCCGAATATACACCCCTGACCTTTGATATTATAAAGCTTTTTTCAAAGCGGTAATCTATAAGCTCGGCTTTTTCATTGAGCGTCATTATAGCAGAAAACGTCAGCTTTTTTGTGCCGGGATTAAGAGAACAGCAGCCGTTTGAAATTTCCTCCGGCAGCATAGGTATAACCCTGTCGGCAAAATATACGGATGTTCCCCTGCGTCGGGCTTCCTCATCAAGCTTGCTTCCCTCCGTAACATAATGGGAAACATCCGCTATGTGCACCTGCAATTCCCAGCCTTTTTCAAGCTTCTTTACGCAAATCGCATCGTCAAGATCCTTTGCATCCGCTCCGTCAATGGTAAAAACAGGGTCAGCCGTGAAATCGGTGCGTTTCTCCGTTTCCTCCTCGGTTATACGCTGAGCAGCCATCATTGCCGCCTCGTGCTTGACCGGAACAGGAAATTTTGTAGGAATACCGTAGCTGTCAATAATGGCATCAGAGCATACCTTAGCTGAATTTCCGCTTCCGTATATCTTGATAATCCTTGCAAATACTCCCTTTTTATTATTGTCATAAAATACGCTTGCCTTAACCTTATCACCGTTTTTACTTTTAAGCTCTCCGCCCTGCACAATCTTAAGAGCTTGTGCAAATCCGTTGTCCGCTATGAGATAGGCTGTTCCTGTATTATGCATTCTCTCTATTGTTCCCGTTATTACTCTTTTGCCCTTTTCGAGTATTTTATCAACTTCACCCGACAATCCCCTTGAGCTTTCGGTAATATTCTTCAAAAGAACCGTATCTCCGGGCATAGATCCCTTTGTTGACGAAGCATGGATATAAACATCTTCCATATCCGGATCATGCGGCTCGGCAAAGGAAAAGCTTTTAGCCTGTCTCACTATTGTTGCGGTAACATACCCCATCACCCGTGGTAAACCTACCTTTTTTCTGTTTATAACTATTTTCCCTTTGCTTTCAAGGTATGACAGGGCATTATTAAATTCCTCAATCTCCGAAATACCGCTTATAATCTGAAGGTCACATCTTGCTATCGGCTCAGTTTGCTCCTCAAGAGCAGATAAGACCATTTCATTGACTTCCGTATTCATATTATACCTCCTTTGCTGTCGGTTATATCATTCCCTTTATCAAAACAAATATCACACTCACTGCGTCATAAACAGAATACCGAGGGTTCCGGGTCCGCAATGTGAGGAAATTGTACAGCTCGCCGTCGTAACATATATATTTTCAAACATATTTTTATTCTTTATATAATTATATACCACTTGAACATGGTCTTCCCCGATTCCCGCATGAGTTATGAAAATTTTGTCATAACGTATATTATCATATTCGGAAAGCTTTTCGTCAACATACTGCAAAAGCACATTATCGAGTTTTCCTCTGTATTTTTTTCCGACTGTCATTGAGCCGTCCTTATTATCAACTTCAATACACGGTTTAAGCTGCAAAAGATTTGCACCAAGCATTGCAAGCGTCGAGCATCTGCCTCCCGCACGCAGATAATTAAGCTTATTTATTATAAAGCTTGAATGGACTTTTTCTGTAAGCTTCTTTAGGTTTTCGGCTATTTCTTTTGCATCAAGTCCACGCTTTATCATTTCGGCAGCTTCGAGTACTATATGACCCGTACCGGTAGAAAGGTTGCATGAATCAATCGGAAATACATTTCCGACCTCCTCTGCTGCGGTGCAGGCATTCTGATATGATGAGGAAAGTGCCGAACCTATATTTATATGGATAACAGTATCCCCTTTTTCAACAAACGATTTGAAGAAGTCAACATACTCTCCTACATTTACAGCGGCGGTTTTAGGAAGTGTACCTGTTGCATCAAACTGCTTATAAATTTCCTGAGGAGTTATATTTACACCGTCATCATAGCTTTTTTTTGCAATGATTATGTGAAGCGGGGTGTAAGCCCTGACATTATATTTTTCCTTAAGCTCCGTTGTAAGGTCGCAGGTACTGTCCGCCGTTAAAATAATTTTTGACATAAAGAAACCCCCTTTTATTTTTTACGCTCTCTGCGTTTTATCTGCCTTATATCATTTCCCGTAAACTCAATTCTATCAAGCATACCGATTATCCTCGACATCATTCTTGTTCCGTACATTTCCTGAATTTCCTTGCCTGACAGGTTTGTGCTGATTATTGTGGGATGGTTGGTCATCAGTCTTGTGTTAAGCGTATTGTATATGACCGATAAGCCGAATTTACTCTGATATTCCGTTCCCATATCGTCAAGTATTAACAAATCACATTCATTAATAAGCCGTTCCGTTTCACCCTTACGCTCCGAATAGCTGCCGAAATGCTCATTTTCAAGTCGTGAAACAATATTCGGGGCGGATACATAAATTACCCCATAACCTTTGTTTATAACCTCCTGTGCAATGGAAAGCGACAAATGGGTTTTTCCGAGACCGGAGCCTCCCTGAAAAATAAGACTGTGTGAATCGGGCGAAAATTCACTTGCGTATTTTTTGCAGAACCTGAGGACGGACTGCATATAATTATAAGGTATTTTCCCCGATTTTTCATCCTTTATTTTAGAATAATATTCGAGTGAAAAAGATTCAAAGCTGCAAAGTGATAAAGGAGAAATTTTATTCAGTTCCTCATAGGCTGTCTTTTTAAGAAGGCTTTTCATGCAGGTACACATTTTCCCGTCAATATTGCCCGTATCATTGCATTTATCACACATATACCACTCGTCAAGGTAATTCCCGGGCAAATTATGCGATACAAGCAGTTCGTCAAGCTCCTTCTGCAAAGCAAGACTTTTGTTTTTAAGATTTTCCAGTTCTTTACGCACATCGGCTCCCATTATTACCCGCTTTCCCGCAGACACGGAAATACTGACAAGCTCACGCTCAATCTCACGGGCACGGGGACATATCAAATACAGTTTATCTCTTCTTTTCCCGAGTTCCTGCTCGGCATAAAGTCTTCTGTTTTCCATCTCCCGACGAGCAAGCTCATAAACCTCGCTGCTGTATCCCATCATTGTTCCTCCTCGTCTATTATACTTGTGCTTTCATACTCTGAAATATCATAAGTAGCCCCATACATTTTTTTCTCTTTATTCTTATTTCCGCTGTTTTTCTCCGCATCGACCTGCTCGGGTGTGGAAATTCCGCTGTTGAACCACCTGTTAAGAATAGAGTCCACATATTTCGGTATGTACTTATTCTTTGTATCAACGCATATTTCATATGCCTTCCGTATCATATCACCGGAAAATTTCCATATATTCATCCACCTGTCCGCAAATTCCGTTTCCTTCTCGGTCGGAGAATGTTCCTCCAGACCCAATATCTTTTGTATTGTCATGGCGGCATTTCTTCCGCTTGTAAGCTGCTGAATTTTCTTTTCCGCCTGTTCAAGCGTTGTAATATCATTATCCGACCATGATATTGCCATCTTTTCTATATATCTGATATTACATTTCTGTATGCTTGCCGCATATTGCATAAGCATGATAATTACTTCAACCGGCAGACCGTCGGATTCATGTATCATAAGCAGAGTCGCCTTATCATTATTATTTGTCGGTCTGCCGAAAATTTCATCCGCCGACTGCATAAGATATACTATTTCCGGACTTTCGGACATACGCTCGCTCAGATATTTCATATCGGGTTTTTCCGGACGTGAAATAATCCTTGATGCTTTTGTTGTCATTTCTTCATTTGGTTGTTTTTCGTGATTAATCTCTACTTTCTCTTCGACGTTCTGTTCGTTTTGAACAGATGAAATGATATTCTTATTTTCGTCCGGCGGTGCAATTATGCCGTCGCTGACCTTTATAATACCACTTTCTTCCCAATAGAGCATACTGTCCCTGACATCGGCCGCCTGCACAGACAATGATTTTGAAATATCATCAACCGTAAAGTTTTCTCCGGCATGACGCAAAACCCACAGTATTACCTTCAGTTGTACGCTGCCCGCAAGCTTCAGGTGCAAATCTACCAAATCACTCGGCACGGCAAAAACACTTCCCCACGAACCGAGATTTAACTTATATTCCATTTCTTTCCCTCAATTCATCATATTTCATTAATCAGTATAACATAAATCCGATTACAAGTACATACAGTAAATACATGAAAATCAGTTTTTTTCTTCGGCTATATATAACTCTGCTTCACTCTTAAGCTCCCCGTATTCATTTTTAAATTTTCCGTCTATAACACCTTCAAGCAAATACTTTAGTATTTTTCCTATGGTTTTCCCCTCTGTTATTCCCATAGCTATAAGGTCATTTCCCTTTATCGCAAGTGTTTTTAAGTTAAATTCCTGACCATCTGCTGTTTGCTCTTCAAATATTTCCGTAAGCTTTTTTATATCCTCAAGCTTTCCGTTCAGCAGTTCCGGATTCTGTCCCATTGCATCCGCTTCTTTCAGCTGCATAAGCTCATGAAAATTTTCCACTCCGACCTTTGAGATAAGTATGCGGACATTCCGCGGATTTATCTTTGGTCTGACATCATGATATTTTATAAGCATACATACTTTATCTATGGTTTTATTATCAAGCCTCAGTCTTTTCATTATATCGTGTGCCTTTACCGCACCTTTTTCCGGGTGACCGTGAAAATGACCTGTCCCGGTTTCGTCCGGAGAATAACATTCGGGTTTTGCTATATCATGGAAAAGAGCGGCAAGCCGAGAAATTTTACCGTGAGGAGAGTGAGAGATGACCTTAACCGTATGTGTCCATATATCATATATATGATGCGGATTATGCTGTTCAAATCCAATCATTTTTTCAATTTCCGGTATAAACACACACAACACATCAACATATTCTGTCAATACCTTTTCTGCATATTCCCCGTCAATTATACCCAGAAGTTCACTAACTGTCCTTTCGGCTGATATATTTTTAAGAAGAAATGCATTTTCATGTATGGCGGCGGAGGTTTTTTCCTCAATTTTAAAACCGAGCCTTGAGGAAAAACGCAAAGCACGGAGTATTCTCAGACCGTCCTCCCGGAATCTTTTTACCGGGTTTCCGACACAGCGGATAATTTTGTTCTTAATATCCTCCTCGCCGCCGAAGAAATCACACAGACCCTTATTATAATTATATGCCAATGCATTAATCGTAAAATCACGTCTTGCAAGATCCTCTCTGAGCGAACGCACAAAGGTTACGCTTTCGGGACGTCGGTTATCGCTGTATACCCCATCAATACGGAAGGTTGTTATTTCATACAGTTCTTTGTCGAATTTAACGGTAACGGTGCCGTGCTTTAATCCGTTAGTTATTATATTTGTTTTTCCGAGAATATCAAGTGTTTCCTCGGGGAGTGCCGATGTACATATATCCCAGTCATGCGGCACAAGTCCCATGATACTGTCACGTATACAGCCGCCTACGGCATAGGCTTCAAATCCCGAGTTCTGTATTTTTTCTATTATTTTATCTGCATTATGCGGAATTTCAATTTTCATATTTACCTCTTAAAAAATCGGCATCCTCAACGCTGTACATTGAAGATGCCGTTCGCAAATAATTCAATATTGCCGTTATCACTCAGCAGCCGATGAAGTCGCCTCACTGCTTACACTGTTCTGTGAAGCTTCCGTATCACTTGCATCCGTACCTGACGCACTGCTTTCCGTTGTACTTGCTGCACTGCTTTCAGTCGTGCTTGCAACGCTGCTTTCCGCTGTACTTGCCGCCGCACTGCTTTCTGTTTTGGAACCTTCCTCGGACGAAGTGACTGTCGAGGATTCATCCTTTCCGGAGTCCTCTGTCTCACCGCCATTTTCGGAAGTCTCGGAATCTTCTTCTGACTTGCTGCTTTCATCGCTTGTTTCGCTTACGACCGAGCTTTCGGAAGCTTCTGCATTATTATCTATACTGTCGCCTGTTATACCGAAGAAAGAAAGTGCATTCAAAAGAACAACCAACACAAAGAACGTAATAGCACAATATTTCGTTATCCTTGCAAATATGGCATCGGCAGTACGAGCCTTACCCTTGGAGAGGAAAGAATCAGCCCCGCCCGTTACGGTTCCGAGTCCTGCCTGATGTCCCTCTTGCAGTATAATAACAATAACCATGATTATTGACAATAAAAGCACCAGTATACCTACTATCATTTCCCATATGCCCATTATGTAAAATCCTCCATTCGTTTATGCTCAACATACCTGTTTATAATAACACATAATTTAAATAAAATCAAGTGATTTATGCCTTAAAATTGTATTTTTTTCATAGAAATTTCCATTTATATTTTTATGTAATCTGCATATAATACTATCGTCGGGAAAAACACAATAAAGTCCGTGCAAATGCCCGGATAGAAATCCTGATTATCCCGACAAATCAATAAGCTGAAAAGCTATAATGCTATAAAGGCAGAAAAAAGAAAATAATTCTGTCAGTTTCCGCTGCTTCTTATTATTGAGGCAGCGGAAAAATTTTTTCAGAATGACATTTGCTCAGCTTCACTCGATTTTGGCAGCTGACCTGCTGACGGGAGAGTTTTTGCCCTGTATCGCTCCGGATCACTTATTATCCCCTCGCTGAGGAGTCTTGCCGATACAACCCTGTGTCCCTTTCTCTGCTTCATTACCGCAACACCCTGAGTTGATCTTGTGGATTTCGTAAGAATATCGCCTGCCTTGAATATCAGTGCCCTGCCGGAGGTTGAAAGTAAAACTATATCGCTTTCATCATCAGGCACATAGCAAATAGCGGCAAGTCTTTCCTTTTCGGAATATGCACCCGTAAGCTTCTTGCGGTTCGTCTTTGTTGCATAGGCTTCGAGAGCTACCTTTGCAACCTTTCCGCTTTCAAATACGAAAAATACATAACCCTTGTAATCCTTTGTAGGTATCATATATATTGCATTTTCGCCCTCGTCAAATGACAGTTTTGTCGGTATATAATCACCGAGAACGCTTGTTTTTGTATCGCTGAAATCACAGCCCTTTGCCTTATATGCCTTTGCCATATCGGAAAAGAATATTATATCCGTATTGTTAGTTGTTTCTATATGCTCGATTATCTCATCGCCCTCCTTCAGCTTATGCTCGCCGCTCATACGCAGTGACTGAGGCGTAATCTTCTTGAAATAGCCTTCCTTGGAAAAGAACAGATTTACCGCATAATCCGGTACTTCCTCGACTGTTTCATCGTCCGCTATATCATCGGCATAAATTATCATACTGCGGCGTGGCTGTCCGTATTTTTCGGCAATTTCCGAAAGCTCTTTTATTATAATATTCTTGATTTTCGTTTTACTGTTGAGTATTGCTTCAAGCTCGGAAATTTCTTTTTCAAGCTTTGATATATCCTCCGTTCGTTTCAGTATATATTCACGATTGAGATGCCGCAGCTTTATTTCCGCAACATATTCGGCCTGTATTTCATCTATTCCGAAACCCTCCATAAGGTTAGGAACGACCATCACCTCTTCCTCTGTATTTCTTATGATACTTATTGCCTTGTCAATATCAAGAAGTATTCTTTCAAGACCACGGAGAAGATGCAGTCTGTCCTGCTTTTTATGAAGGTCAAAATATGTCCTGCGTCTTACACATTCAATTCTGAATGCTGACCATTCGTTAAGCATCTCCCTCACGCCAAGCACCCTCGGCGTACCTGCAATAAGCACATTGAAATTGCAGGCAAAGCTGTCCTCAAGCGGTGTCATCTTATATAATTTTGACATAAGCTTATCGGGATTTACTCCTCTTTTCAGGTCAATGGTTATCTTAAAACCGTCTATACCCGTTTCATCACGGATATCGGATATATCCTTTAACTTTCCCTGCTTTACAAGGTCAATTACCTTTTCAATTATAGCTTCCGAGGTTGTCGTCTGCGGAATAGACAGTACATCTATACAGTTTGCGTATTTATCATATACATATCTTGCCCTCAGCCTTATACTTCCTCTGCCTGTTTCATATACAGTTTTCATTGTCTGTTCGTCATAAACTATCTGTGCTCCGCCTGTAAAATCAGGGGCAACCAGTGTTGACATAATATCAAAATCAGGGTCACGCAAAAGACCTATTGTCGTATGGCAGACCTCCGCTAAATTAAAAGAACAAATCGAGCTTGCCATTCCCACGGCTATACCAGTATTCGCATTTACGAGAACAGACGGAAAAGCCGCCGGCAAAAGAGTCGGTTCTTTCAATGTATTGTCATAGTTATCAACAAAATCAACCGTATCCTTATCTATATCACGGAAAAGCTCATTACATATCGGGTCAAGCTTTGCTTCGGTATATCGGGAGGCTGCCCACGCCATATCTCTGCTGTAAAACTTACCGAAATTTCCTTTTGAATCAACAAACGGGTGCAGAAGTGCCTCATACCCCCTGCTGAGTCTTACCATTGTATCATATATTGCCGCATCTCCGTGCGGATTCAGTTTCATTGTCTGTCCCACAATATTTGCCGACTTTGTTCTTGTCGCACCTAAAAGTCCCATTTTATACATAGTATATAAGAGTTTCCTGTGGGACGGCTTAAAGCCGTCTATCTCGGGAATAGCACGGCTGAGTATTATACTCATAGCATAGGGCATGAAATTTTCCTCAAGTGTGGATACGATTTTTTCCTCCACAACCTCTCCCGCACCTTCTATATAACCCTGTATTTTTTGTGCAGACGGAGTATTTTTTGTTGTTTTCCTTTTTGCCATAATTATTTTTCTCCTACCCGGTTAATAATTCCAAAAATCTGTTTTTCTCTGTATTCGTTCACTGATTGTATATTCGTCATGATTCCTATATAAAAAAATCTGATATGATATAGGCAAGCATCGGAAAACCGAATATGATACCGAATATGATATAGTATACTATCGGTACGATGAGCAATCCTCCTGCTGCACTAATACAAGATCCGATTTTTTTATATTTAGTTTTTTTATTTATGATTGTTCCTGCAACAATCGAAAGTATTCCCAATAATATCGATAATGCCGGTAAAAACAATCCTTGCGAAGTATACAGCCATTTATAAAATAGAAATGCGACAAAAATTAATATCGGAGCAGCCATCAAGCCTCCAAACAAACTTATACAAAATCCGGTTTTTTTATATTTTGTTTTTCCGTTTATAATTTTTCCCGCAACAACCATGAGTATTCCGAATAATGTCAATAAAAACCATCCGACCGGAACAATCATCAAATCTCTAAAAACCACAACTTACCTCCCTGTGTTATGAAACGTTGATGTTTTCCTTTTTGACATAATTATTTTTCTCCAACCCGGTTAATAATTCCAAAAATCCGTTTTTCTCAGTATTCGTCATAATGCCTATGTAAAAAAATCGAATATGGCAGCGATTAACATCGGTACGGCAATCAAGCCTCCTAATGCACCTGTAAAAGATCCGATTTTTTTATATTTTGTTTTTTTATTTATGATTATTCCTGCAACAGCCAAAAGTATTCCCGATAATATCGGTAAAAACCAGCCTGCCGTATTATACAGCCGGATATAAAATTGAACTGCGACAAAGACTAACATCGGAGCGGCCATCAAGCCTCCCAAAACACTTATACAAAATCCGGTTTTTTTATATTTTGTTTTTTTGTTTATGATTTTTCCTGCAACAACCAAAAGTATGCCGAATAATGTCAATAAAAACCATCCGATTATAATAATCAGTAAACCTATAAAAGCCATAATTTACCTCCCTGTGTTATGAAACATCAAGGTCGTCAATATACTTAGCTCCGTTTTCAATTATATAATCCCTTCTCACGGCAAGATTATCACCTAAAAGTATATCGAACATTTCAGATGTCATCGCCGCATCATCGGGCATAACCTTGATAAGTCGGCGTGTATCGGGGTTCATTGTTGTAAGGCTCATCATATCGGGTTCATTTTCACCGAGTCCCTTTGAACGCTGTATCGTAAATTTTTCTTTTCCTATTTCCTTTATAAATTTCTCCTTTTCCGCTTCGGTATAAGCAAAATATACCTTATCCTTTGAGGTTATCTCATAAAGCGGTGATTCGGCAATAAATACCTTGCCCTCTCTTATAAGTGTCGGTGCAAGACGGTATATCATTGTAAGCAGAAGTGTACGTATATGAAAGCCGTCAACGTCGGCATCCGTGCAAAGTATTATCTTATTCCACCTTAAAAGCTCCATATCAAATGATGCAAGATCCTTGTTCGCCTTGGATTTTACCTCTACTCCGCAGCCGAGTACTTTCAGCAAATCAGTTATGATTTCACTTTTGAATATTTTATTGTAATCAGCTTTAAGGCAGTTCAGTATCTTACCTCTTATCGGCATTATAGCCTGAAAATCAGGATTTCTCGCCTGCTTACAGGCACCGAGAGCGGAGTCACCCTCAACTATGAACAGCTCACGCTCACTTTTATCCTTGCTGCGGCAATCGACAAATTTTGCCACTCTGCCTGTCATATCCATATTTCCGGCAAGTGTTTTCTTTATGTTGAGCCTTGTCTTTTCCGCACTTTCACGGCTTCTTTTATTTATAAGCACCTGAGCGGCAATCTTGTCCGCATCAAGCTTATTCTCTATAAAATATACCTCAAGCTGATGACGCAGATACTCCGTCATAGCATCCTGTATACCCTTGTTTGTTATCGCCTTTTTAGTCTGATTTTCATATGATGTAACGCTTGAAAAAGACGAAATTACTATAACAAGACAGTCCTTTACATCCTCTATATTTATCTTTGCTTCATTTTTTGAATATTTTCCGTTTGCCTTGAGATATGAATCTATCGCATATACAAATGCATTTTTCACCGCCTTTTCGGGTGCGCCGCCGTATTCGAGCCATGACGAATTGTGATAGTATTCCGCTGTACTTATCTTATTCGAGAATGCAAGTGCAATATTTATTTTTGTTTTATATTCGGGCTTATCCTCACGGTCACGAACCATTCTTTCGGTCTGCCAATACTGCACCGAGGATATACCGTCCTCACCGATAAGCTCTTTTACATGATCCTCGATACCGTTTTCATATATAAATTCCTGCTCTTCAAAGCCGCCCTCCGTTTTCTCCGAGCGGTACAGGAAGAGAATACCGGCATTCACTATCGCCTGCCGCTTTATTGTATCAATAAAGTATTCATCAGTGATATTTATATCGGTAAATACCTCGATATCGGGCTTCCACTTAATTTTTGTTCCCGTTTTCTTACCGGTATATTTTTCCTTTTTAAGCCCTCCGACATTCTCCCCATGCTCAAATTCAAGTTTGAAAAGAGTTCCGTCGCGGCGTATTTCAACATTCATATATTCCGAAGAATACTGTGTTGAGCAAAGTCCCAGACCGTTAAGACCGAGGGAAAACTCATAGCTTTCGGCTTCGCTGTTATTATACTTACCGCCTGCATAAAGCTCACAGAAAACAAGCTCCCAGTTATACCTTTCCTCATTTTTATTGTAATCAACGGGTATTCCCCTGCCGAAATCCTCAATTTCAATCGAATGGTCGGCATATTTTGTAATTATAATTTTTTTGCCGTAACCCTCTCTTGCCTCGTCAATGGAATTTGAAAGTATCTCAAATGCGGAATGCTGACATCCCTCTATTCCGTCCGAACCGAATATAACTGCCGGACGCTTTCTTACTCTGTCGGCACCCTTGAGGGAGCTTATACTTTCATTTCCGTATTCCTGTGTACCTTTCTTTGCCAATGTTTTTTCCCCTTTTCATATATGTAAATTGTAATTCAATACTTTTCTATAATGCTTTTGAAATAATTAAGCATCCAGTTTTCAAAGGTCATATTGTATAGATGTACTCTGTCATCAATACTGAATGTAAATGCGGCAACCTGTCCCTTATATTTTCCTGAGCAAATAAGATAAACGGAATTTTTGCCGTCCTCTGAGGAGCATATTTCAATAAGTCCGTTATACAGTTCTGTTGAAATTCGGCTGTAATCCCCTCCGCTTGCATATGCCTGTCCTAAATTTTCATACCACTCAAACCATTTTTCCTCATCCTCGGCAAAATCTATAACAGGGGAAATTCCTTCAATAGTATAGGTTATTTCATGGTAATCCTGCCTTGTCCTTATCATGGCATAGCTGCATTTTATCGGAGAATGACACAGGTAATTATTCAGCTCAACCTCGTCAAGCGAATAAAGACCGCCCTCCGGACCTGCTCCGCCGTTTCCTACCTGTGTAAGATAATTGACATAACCCACGGGAAGCTCTATTTTATGCTTTTCCTCAAAGCTCTTAATCATTGATATCGGTGCAACGGGAGAAAATCTGTATTTATGCTTATGTGCACCGTATTCATTCAACTTATTATCATGCTCCCTTGCTTTGTTTGCAAGTCCGATAAGCTGTAATGAAAATGAAGAAAGCTTTGGCAGCTCAGGCTCAGCAATACGCTTTATACTGTCAAGTCCTGTAATGCTGTGCTGTTCAACCGATATATTAATATTCTCAAAGGTAAGCTCCTCTTTTTCCGCACGCTTAATTTCTTCCTCCTCGGAAACATCTTCCCTGATATCATCCTCATCCTCGACAGGCCGTATCATATCAAGACCCTCGATATCAACCTTATTATTTTCCTCTATCTTTTTAATTTTGTCAAGACCTGTAATATCGGATTTTTCAATATTTTTATTTTTTTCATGCATTTCATTATCACTCCCGAATTTTAAAAAACTTTCCCGTAATTTTCCTGTTGTCACTTTTATTTCATAATTAATTCCCCTGAAGCTCCTTTATTTTATCACGGAGATATGCTGCGTGTTCAAATTCAAGCAGCTTTGCCGCAGCTTTCATTTCCTTTGTCAGCTGTGCAATAAGCTTTTCCCTCTCTGCCTTGCTAAGCTTTGTCTTACCCCTGAGCTTTTTATCACTCCTTGTGGATATCTCTATGATATCGCTTACCTTTTTCGTTATTGTTTTCGGAGTAATACCATGCTCTTCGTTATATTTCATCTGTATTGCACGGCGGCGTTCCGTTTCGGTTATGGCTTTTTCCATAGATTCCGTAACCTCATCGGCATACATAATCACCGTACCCTCGGCATTTCTTGCAGCTCTGCCTATCGTCTGTATAAGCGAGCGTTCACTTCGGAGAAATCCTTCCTTATCGGCATCAAGTATCGCAACAAGAGAAACTTCGGGAATATCAAGACCCTCACGCAAAAGGTTTATTCCGACAAGAACATCAAATTCTCCGAGCCGCAAATCTCTTATTATCTCCATTCTCTCAACTGTATCTATATCATGGTGCATATATCTTATCTTTATACCCATGGTTGTAAGGTAATCCGTAAGATCCTCCGCCATTTTCTTTGTAAGAGTCGTTACAAGCACCTTCTGCTTTTTTTCCGTGCGTATATTTATCTCCGATATAAGGTCGTCCATCTGTCCCTCAACGGGTCGGACGCTTATCTCGGGGTCAAGAAGTCCTGTCGGTCTTATAACCTGCTCCGTTACTTTTCCGCTTTTTTCAAGCTCAAAATCTCCGGGAGTTGCACTTACAAAAATAACCTGATTTATTCTTTTATAAAATTCATCAAAATTGAGCGGTCTGTTGTCATATGCGGACGGCAGTCTGAAACCGTATTCCACAAGATTTTCCTTTCTCCCTCTGTCGCCGCCGTACATTCCCCTTACCTGCGGCAGCATTACATGGGATTCGTCAACAAACAGCAGATAATCCTCGGGAAAATAATCAAGAAGCGTATACGGAACACTTCCCGGCTTTCTTCCCGAAAGCACACGGGAATAATTTTCAATTCCGCTGCAAAAGCCTATTTCCCTGAGCATTTCTATATCATATCTTGTACGCTGCTCTATTCTTTGTGCTTCAAGAAGCTTTCCCCTGTCCTTAAAGAATTTTATTCTTTCCTCAAGCTCCTTTTCTATCTCCTTTATGGCAATTTCTATTTTTTCCTTTGGTACAATATAGTGTGACGCCGGATATATTGCCGCATGACGAAGGTCTGCCCTGCGTTCTCCCGTCATGGGGTTTATTTCGCTTATCCTGTCTATTTCATCTCCGAAAAACTCTACTCTTATTACGGAATCGGCAGAAGCTGCGGGGAAAATCTCCACAACATCACCCCGTACACGGAATTTATTTCTTGTGAAATCGACATCATTTCTTTCGTACTGGAGTTCTATAAGCTTTTTGAGAAGTTCATTTCTCGGTTTTTCCATGCCCGGACGGAGGGAAATTACCATATTACGATAATCAATAGGGTTACCGAGAGAATATATACAGGATACGCTTGCAACTATTATTACATCACGTCTTTCGGACAGAGCAAGTGTTGCGGAGTGTCGGAGCTTATCTATTTCGTCATTTATCGCACTGTCTTTTTCTATATAGGTATCCGTCGTAGGTACATATGCCTCGGGCTGGTAATAATCATAATAGGAAACAAAATATTCAACCGCATTGTCAGGGAAAAACTCACGAAATTCGGAGCAAAGCTGTGCCGCAAGGGTTTTGTTGTGTGCAAGAACCAGTGTGGGTCGGTTAAGCTGTGCAATAACATTCGCCATTGTAAAGGTTTTTCCCGAGCCTGTAACACCGAGCAGTGTCTGTTCCCTGTTTCCTGCCCTCACACCCTCGACAAGCTCCGCTATAGCATTTGGCTGATCTCCCGTAGGTTTATAATCCGACACAAGCTTAAACTTATCCATAACTGCACCCCATTTCGTTTTTACTACTTTTCTTTAATACGCTTACCTGTGATATGCTCTATGGTAAGCTCCAGACATTGTACATTATTTCCGTGTTTTTTTATTTCATTCTCCGTATATTCATTATCATCAATAAATTTGTACATAATTCTGCGGCAGATATCAAGAGCCCTGTCATGCTCATCAATAATTTTTATCCTGCCGAAAACTATAATGCTTCTGAAATTGAGGTACCATTCTCCGTCATTCCTGTATCCGTCATCATATACACAGAACGATGCCTTATCACAATATTTTATCGCATCCGTCTTATGCCCTTCCTTACTGCCATGAAAGCAGATGGTTCCGCTTTCCTCGCAATAAACATAATTAATCGGAAGTCCGTATGGGTAACCGTCTTCACCCAAAAGGGAAAGTACCCCTCTTTTCTGTTTTTTCAGTACTTCAATACACTCTTCGTTCGTAAGCTGCTGTTTGAATCTCCTCATTTTTTTGAACATATTATAACCTCATTAATTATTTATTTTCTTCCCTCTTTTTTCTGAGAACGGAACCGGCCGGTATCTCGGTAATGCCCGGAAAAATTACTTTCTGCATTGCATGGGGAGCAACCTCTATCTTTTCTCCCCTGTCATTCTCCATACAGTCAACCGTCACCTCAAACGGCATTCCGCTCGGAGGAAGAACATCGAGTGTGTCACCTGCAAAAAATCTGTTTCTCTGTGTCAGATATGCGGTATTATCCTTATATTCATCGCACACCGCCACAACATCATAATGACGTATATATCCGCCGTTATCGGTTACCTGTCCCGGTTCCCCGCCAAAGAAAAAGCCTGTGCTGTATTCCCTGTGACTTACCTTTTCAAGTTCTTCCCTTATCCACGGTGACAGCGGCTTTTTCCCGTCATATTCTATACATTCGTCTATCGCATGACGGTATGCGTTCGTAATAACGGAAACATAATACGCCGATTTAGCCCTGCCCTCGATTTTCAGGCTGTTTACTCCCGCCTTTATAAGCTCGGGAATATGCTCAATCATACACAAATCACGGGAATTATACAGAAATGTGCCGTTTTCGTTTTCCTCAACCGGAAAATACTGTCCCTCCCTATGTTCCTCATAAAGATGATATTTCCAGCGGCACGGCTGGGCACAATCGCCCCTGTTTGCATCTCTGCCTGTCATATAGCTTGAAATAAGACATCTCCCGGAAAACGAAACGCACATCGAACCGTGAACAAAGGCTTCTATCTCGAGAGAGTCCGGAATTTTTGCACGGATATCCGCTATCTCATCAAGGCTCAGTTCTCTTGCAAGCACCACCCTTGTTGCACCGGATTCATACAGAAACCGTGCCGTTTGATAATTTACTATACCGGATTGTGTTGAAACATGACGTTCTACCCCCGGGGCATATTTTGCAGCCATTGACATTACCCCGAGGTCAGCGATAATAAATGCATCCGCACCTGCCTCCTGCACAGCCTTCAGAAATTCGGGTAATCTTTCTATCTCATCATTTCTCGGAAGCGTGTTGCAGGTGACATATACCTTTACATTTCTTTGATGTGCTTTTTCTACCGCCGTCTTAAGCTCAGCCGGATCGAAATTTTTTGATGCCGTACGCATACCGAATTCCGTACCGGCAAGATATACGGCATCTGCTCCGAAATTAACAGCACCGTCAAGACATTCCGGATCTCCGGCAGGAGCAAGAAGCTCAGGTTTATACATATATTATCCCTCCGCCATTTTATCTGAATTTCTTACTTTTCTCTGTATTATATCATTAATGCAGATGAATTGCAATGAAAAATAGCATTATTCAATATTTCGGGTTTATATATACAATAAATTGCATACTCGTATATTTATAGTCAAAATCACATTAAGCCATGTTAAAAACTCATATATGTAAAATATAATTTCCCGTATATTAATTTCTAACCAAAAAAGTAAGTACTTTTTATCGGATTATGGGTTATTTTTTGTATCAAAAATTTATAGAAAAAAGGCGTTTCCGTTAAGTTTCATAATTTTTTATATAGAAAATAATAAAAATTTAATAAAACAGTTGCATTTTCAATCTGTTTTGTGTAAAATGTATATAGGGACTTTGTGTGCCTGTGTTTTCGGTTGATTTCCGTATTCTCGGTACACAGACATTTTATAAAATCTTAATATTTCTATTACAAAGTGAGGGAACAGAATATGTCCAACAGATTATTTCAAGGTGTTATACACCAGATGAGAGATACCATAGACAGAACAATAGGCGTAATTGATGAAACCTCTGTGGTTATCGCGTGCAGTGAACTCGGGAAGATCGGTGAGGTTAATGAGCATATAACCTCGGAAATGCTGACATCTGCGGCTCCTTTCGTTCTTAACGGGTATACATATAAGTCTTTCGGAAACAACCCGAGAAATGAGTATGCCGTTTTTGTTGCGGGAAATGATTATGCCGCACAGAAGTATGCCGCTATACTTGCCATTTCTCTCGGAAGCATCAAGCAGTATTACGATGAAAAATACGACAGAGGAAATTTTATCAAGAATGTAATTCTTGATAATATTCTCCCCGGGGATATCTACCTGAAATCAAGAGAGCTTAAATTCAATTCCGATGTAACGAGAGTGTGTATGCTTATAAAAATATCCTCAAAAACGGATATTTCCGCCTATGATGTAATTCAGAACCTCTTCCCCGATAAGGCAAAGGATTTTGTTATTAATATCAATGAAACAGATATAGCACTTGTCAAGGAAATAAAGCAGGATATAGATTCAAAGGATCTCGAAAAGCTTGCAAGCTCTATTGTCGATACGCTTTCGGGAGAATTTTATACGCACTGTGTAATCGGTATAGGTACACCTGTAACAGGTATCAAGGATCTTGCACGTTCCTTTAAGGAGGCTCAGGTTGCTCTTGAGGTGGGTAAGGTATTCGATACGGAACGTTCTATTGTGAATTATGATAAGCTCGGAATAGCAAGACTTATTTATCAGCTCCCGACAACTCTTTGTGATATGTTCCTTAAGGAAGTGTTTAAGAGGGGTTCTATCGAATCGCTTGATCAGGAAACTTTGTTTACGATACAGCGTTTCTTTGAAAATAATCTTAATGTTTCGGAAACCTCAAGAAAGCTCTTTGTACACAGAAATACGCTTGTATACAGACTTGAAAAGATTAAAAAGCTTACCGGTCTTGATCTGAGAGAATTTGAGGATGCAATAATTTTCAAGGTAGCACTTATGGTTAAAAAATATCTTTCTTCCAATCCGATAAAATATTGAGAACTCGGGGAGCCTGTCACGGCTCTCCTTTGCTTTGAACCTGTTTTTTATAAATTGATACATTTATGTTTGACGTCACGGACAATATATTGTATAATGGACTATAGAAAGGTTTGCGATATAAATGATACATCTTGAAAATGTTTCTAAGGTATACCCTAACGGTACTGAAGCTCTTAAGAATATAAGCCTCGATATCGAACAGGGAGAATTTGTTTTTATTGTAGGTCCGTCCGGTGCGGGAAAAAGTACCTTTTTGAAACTGCTTATACATGAGGAAACCGCTACCTTCGGTAAAATAAGGGTTAACGGTTATGATTTAACAAATATAAAGCAGCGTAAGGTTCCGTATCTCAGAAGAACAATGGGAATCGTTTTTCAGGACTTCCGACTTATAGAAAAAATGAACGTTTATGATAATATTGCATTTGCAATGAGGGCTATCGGTGCTCATGAAAGGGATATAAAAAAGCGTGTCAGATTTGTTATAGATATGGTCGGACTTAACGGAAAGGAAAAATGCCGTCCGAATGAACTTTCGGGCGGCGAACAGCAAAGGGTGAGTCTTGCAAGAGCTCTTGTCAATAATCCCGAAATGCTCATTGCTGATGAACCGACAGGTAATATTGACCCGAAAATGTCCTTTGATATTATGAAAAAACTCGTGGAAATCAATAACAGGGGTACTACTATTATCGTTGTTACACACGAGCATGAACTTGTTAAGGAATTCGGCGGCAGGGTCGTCATAATCAAAGGCGGAGAAATAGAACTCGACAAAAAGCTTCCTACAAAATATCACCCGTCAGACGAGACAGACGTTTCGGAGGAAGACAGCGAGGAGGCAGAATGATGAAATTCACAAGCAGCAGGTATCTGGTCAAGGAGGGACTTAAGAATATATGGAATAACAGGATGATGTCTTTGGCGTCAGTCGTTGTTCTTGTTTCGTGCCTTGTTATAACAGGTGCTGCGGTTCTTATATCGGCTAATGTCAACAACCTTATTTCAACCATAGGTGATGATAATCAGATAAATGTATATCTGGATTATCAGATGTCCGATATTGAAGCCATAAGGTTAGGAACCGAGATAAAAACGATACCCAATGTTGATGAGTGTAAGTTTTTTTCAAAAGACGAGGGTATCAAGGAATTTAAGGATAAAATCGGTAATGACCTATACCAGAGTATGCAGGGGGATGATAATCCTCTCGGTCATGTATACAAGGTAAGGCTGAAGGATCTTTCCGAATACAGCAGCACAATTGATGAGATAAAGAAAATTGACGGTGTTGTCAGTGTGAGCGACAGAGCAGCCATTGCCCGGACACTTACTAAATTAAATTACTTTGTCGCCATAGCAGGTTTCTGGGTTGTTCTTATACTCGGAATAGTTACTCTTTTCATTATATCAAATACAATAAAAATGACAATGTATTCAAGACGGTTTGAGATAAGTATAATGAAATCCGTGGGTGCAACAAATACATTTGTGCGGATACCTTTCATAATCGAGGCTATGAGTATAGGTCTTTTGGCAGGACTTCTTTCATCCGCAGCACTTATCGGTATTTATGACCCTGTCAGAGAATCTGCCGGCAGTATGCTGTCTATGCTGGCTACAGCCACTATACCCCTCAGTGATGTATGGCTCAGGATATTGTTGGCATTGTCCGGTGCGGGCATTCTTATCGGTGCATTGGGAGGATTTATTTCTATAACGAAATATCTCCGCAAGGAAGGAGGAGAGATCCTTGGTTGGTAAAAATAAATTTATTAAGCTCTTTATAAGTATTCTTTCGTTTACGCTTTCCGCTGCTGTTTTCACTATGTCTAATGTATGTGCATTTGACAAGGAAGAAAATTCCCGTCAGCATGAGCAGCTTGAACAGGAAAACTCCCAATATATGGAGGAACTCGAGGAAGCTCAAAAAACACTCGATGAAAAAGAAGAGTACAGCAAGAAGCTTCAAAAACAGATATCCGAGCTTACCGTCAAAATACGGAACAGTAACGACCGAATAAAAAAGCTTAATTCCGGGATAAAGGAAAAGCAGGCACAGATTGACGAAAGGGTCGATGCTATTGATGACAGGCTTGAGCTGCTGCGGTCAAGACTGCGTTCTCTTTATATGGCGGGCGATATATCAACGCTTGAAGTAATATTACAGGCAAAGGATTTTTCCGATTTTGTCGATACGATGGAGCTTGCACAAAGTATTTCCGCATATGACAATAATCTTATCAACGGTCTTAAGAAAGAAATGGCAGGTATCGGAGAGGAGCAGGAAAAGCTTCGCAGCGACAAAGCGGCTGTTGAAGAAGAGAAAAAGAATCTTGAAGATAATAAGAAGCGGATAAACAAGCTTTCCGCCGAAAACGAGGAGATCATTCTTGAGCTTACGCAGCAGAAGGAGAATACCGAGCAGGCCATAGAGGAAAATCAGCAAAAGATGAAGGAGCTTGAGGATGCACTTAACCAATACAATAAGGAGCTTGCCGAGCAGGTAAGAAAACGCAGGCTTGAGCTATTGCAGCAACAGCAGGCCAATAAGAATGACAATAAAAATGATAATAACACATTAACGAATGATGAACCTTTTGTGGATACAAGCGGGAATTTTGTCTGGCCGTGTCCGGGACACACATATCTGACATCAACATTTGAAGAATGGAGAGGTGCAGACAATCATGGTGCCCTTGATATAGCAGATGGAGATATATACGGTTCGTCTGTTGTAGCTTGCTATTACGGTACGGTTATAGCTACCTATGATGGCTGTCCGCATGATTACGGAAAATCTTCAAGCTGCGGCTGCGGCGGCGGTTACGGAAATTACGTTATGATCGACCACGGCGGCGGAAAGGTTTCCATATACGGACATCTTTCGGGTGTAGCAATTTCCGAGGGAGCTGAGGTAGTTCCCGGGCAGCTTATCGGTTATGTCGGCTCAACGGGATATTCCACAGGACCGCATCTTCATTTTGAAATGCAGTATTACGGAGTACGCTACAATCCTCTTGATGAATATTAATAAAACACTCCTGACCAATGCGGTTCAGGAGTGTCTTTTTGTCATATTTCTACCTTTGCGGTTGTTATATTATTTTCATTTGATACAATAATTCTTTTGTTTATCATCTCTTTAAGCCGTCCGACATGAGATATAATTCCTATAAGACATTCGCCTGTGCTTAATTCTTTAAGTGTTTGTATTGCTTTCACTAATGATTTGTCATCAAGTGAGCCAAAGCCCTCATCTATAAACATTGTATCAAGATGTATTCCTCCCGACACGGACTGTATCTCATCAGATAACCCGAGTGAAAGTGCAAGTGCTGCCATGAATTTTTCTCCGCCCGAAAGTGTATTCACACTCCTCATTTTACCGTTTGCATTATCCGCAACGTTTATATCAAGTCCGAAAGTCCTTCTTTTATCGTCCGAACTGTCACTGCGTACAAGCTTATACCTGCCGTCTGTCATTTTATACATACGGTTGTTTGCCCTGAGAAGTATTCTGTCAAAATACGCTGCTACAACATATGTATCAAACTTGATTTTTCCGTTTGCAGTATCCGAAAGCTCCCTGCAATTGTTGTAATATTCTATTGCCTTACGGCAGTTTTCACGCCCGCCTTTAAGTATTCCGACAGCATTTTCATTACCTCTGATCCTTGCTGAAATTTTTGTCCTTTCCTCATCCATTAATTTAAATTCCGATTCAAGATTCGAGTGGATTATATTCAGTGATTCAATATCTTGCTTCTCACTTTCCGATATCTGCTTTTTCAGCAATTCCTCATTTGCGGCAATTTCCCCTATCTTTCTTATATGCTGTTCCAAGTCTGTTCTTATATTCTCATATTCCGACCTTAAATTCTCAGCCTGTCTTAAAAGCTCATTGATTTTATTCTGTGCCTCTGATTTTGACTTATATTCAAGTGTAATTTTAAGCTCGGATTTTTGCCTTAAGGCAGCATCTGCCTTTTCTGACTGCACATTTGCTTCCCCGGTAAGTATAACTATTTGTTTATTTATATCATCACACTCTGTCCTCTTATCCGCAACCGATTTTTTTAACTTGTCCTTTTCTTCAATCATTCCGGAAAATTTATCAATCTCCCTTTTAACGCTTAAGACATTTTTCCGGAGGTCTGAGAGAGTTTTTTCAATATAGCAGCCCAGCGATTCGTCCTCAATATGTTCGCCGAATAACTCATCTGCTTTTTTTCTCATGTTAAGATATGAACTTTCCGACTTTGCCCTGCTCTCGGCACATTTATTGCTGTCTTTTTCCCTCTGTTCGTTAAGTCTTGCGGTTTCTATTCTTGCTTTTTCAACTTCCTCCTTTGACGTGGCACCCTGTTTTTGTTTTGCCGGAGCAGGATGGTTAGTCGAACCGCATACAGGACATGGTTTGCCGTCCTCAAGCTGCTGTGAAAGCAAGCCTGCTTGGTCGTCAAGAAATGCCGTATGCATCTGTTCATATAATTCGTTTTGCCGGGTATATCTGTTTCTTGACTCCTCATATGCCTTTTTATCCTGCTCAGCAATTATTTTCAGATTATTGCTTTCCTTATATTCTTCGGACAACGCACTGAGAGCCTTTCCCGTTACAACTATTTTTTCGTACTCTGCTTTTTTTGCTTCGCACTTAGCTTCAACACCCTCAAGCTCCTCAAGACGATTATCGGAAGCTATAATATCATTATTAAGTGCCTTAAACCTTTCATTCAAAGAACCCAGCTCGGCATTACATTTATTTTCGCACTTTTTTGCCCTCTCATATTCATTCGACAACTCATCAAGCTTATCATAATCTTTAATTCTTGACAGGATAATATTCGCTTTCCCCTCAAATTCCGATGCACGACCGGGATTATCTTTGGCTTTATTATACCTATCCTCTAACATAGGCTTTTCAGCTTCCAGCCTTTTTCGTTTTTCGGTATTTTCGTTAAGCTCATTTTCGTAACCAATCACTATCGAGGCAGTATGCAGCTTTTTCTTTATTTCCTCATCCTTGCCCCTGTTATCATCAATCCGTTTTTGCAGTCTATCGCATTTTTCTTTATCCTCCCGAATTACTTCCCCCAGCAGCTTAATTATTCTGTCGGCATCCTCCGCTGATGTAATTCCGAGAGAAATTTTGGCGTTTACTTCTGTATAATATTCACTTTCATTATCACACGAAATAAGCATCAATGCAGCCGAAAGTTCACTCAAAAGTTCATCCTTTCTTTTTTCCGCATCAGCTTTATACTGCCTGAGCTTGTCCCTTAATTCTTCATATATAACCGTGCCGAATACATCATTCAGAATTTCTTTGCGATTTTCCGTGCTTTCGCAAATAACATCCATAAATTCGCCCTGTGCAATCATGCAGATTTTTTTGAAATTCTTTTTTTCAATACCGATAATTTCTTCAATCTTTGCAGTTCCTTCCCTTTCCTTTGTATAGGTCTCGCCTTCGCTTATACACCTTAATTCAAGCTTGCTGCCATGATTAACGCTTTGAATTTCGTCCGCACCGATTTTGCTTGTTTTTTTTCTTTTATTAACCTGATACTTAGGCGACCTGTATATGACATACTCCTGTCCTTTTTCCATAAAATGAAGTTCTACAAAGGTTTCCGTGGAAGAATCCGCACCTTTATTTCTCAGCATTGATGCACTTCTGTCGCTTCCGCTTACGGTTTCGCCGTACAGTGCATAGCTTATTGCCTCAAAAATCGTGGTTTTTCCTGCTCCGGTATCGCCTGTAATCAGATATATCCCGCTGTCCCCTATCCGTGAAAAATCAATTTCTGTCCTGTTAAGATACGGACCGAATGCAGATAATACAAGCTTTATAGGTTTCATTATTATTCCCCCCATACTTCCTTGATTGCCTTATTTAAAATATCCATCTGAGAATCATTCATTCCCTCACCGTTATTGACGGTAGTGAAAAAATCCGAAAACATCTCAAACGGTGAACGCTGACTTGTTGTTTCTCCCGAATCGGACATATTTATATTCCAATTCTGTTCACTTATTTTATAGTCTACGCTCATAAGCCGCGGGTAAAGCTTTCTCAGCTTAATTGCCGCATCATCAATATAATCCTTGTTCGTGAGAGTTATATAAGCATAATCATCGGATATTATACCGTTTTCATTGAGTTTTGCCGAAATAATATCCTCAAAACTTCCCTCTATGCTTATCATATCATGCTTGGGTATGAGAGGAACGGTTCTTATATCAATATCACAAAGATTTTCGCCGTGCTTTTCTCCGAGTGTTATAACGGTATATGATTTATTCTGATTTACTTCATTGACAGAATATTTAAGCTGTGTACCGCAATACCTTATTCTGTTGTTATTAAACCCCTGTGACCTGTGTATATGACCGAGGGCGACATAATCGAACGGTTCGTATACAATTTTCGATATGCAGTCAAGTCCGCCCACGGAAGACGCCTCCTCCGATTCCGAAAATGATGCTCCAGCAACAAATTGGTGCGATAACAGAACATTGCGTTCCGACCTGTTCAAATTCATATTTTTTACAACAAGCCCGAAAGCTTCGGTATAATCGGTTATATCCGTATCATAAGCATTATTTACATCGGTTATCCTTATGAACGGAACGGTATAGAAATTTATATTCCCGTATTCATCGGAAAGCACAATCGGTTTCTGATACCCGTTAAAAACACTATGAATATATACTCTGCTTTTTTTGATAAGCTCCGAGCAAAACGACAGACGACCCGATGAATCATGATTTCCGCTTATCAATATAACATCAAGATCATTTTCCGCAAGATATGTAAGGAAGCTACCGAGAAGCCTTACCGCTTCAATTGAAGGATTACTCCTGTCATAGACATCACCTGAAATAAGCACAGCTTCGGGTTTTTCCCTTTTTATATCCTCCAGTATTTTTCCGAGGATATATTCCTGTTCATCAATCATTGAAAAATTGTTGACTGTCTTTCCGATATGTAAATCGGACAAATGAAATAATTTCATTTATATCACCGCCTATGGATTATGTAATATTATTATAGCATATTCCTATAGATGAAAAAATATTTTTTTTAAATGTGTACAATAAAAGGGACTATGTATTCAGTCTTAATAAACCGAATAAAAGTCCCCTGTGCATATTTAATTTTTCTTTTTTTGGGATTTTACGGTTTTCTTGCTTTCAATGAACTCGGCAAGCTTCTTACTTCCGAAAAGTATTGAAATACCAAAACCTGCAAGAAGAACGGCTATTGAGATATATCCCTCAATATTAAATTCAAAACCCGAATTTCTGTACAGGGATATAAGCGAGCCTGCCATAAGTCCCATAATCCCGTAAAATGTCAGTTGAGGAAATTTTTTTATACAAAGATCAATAATTTTTGCTCCGCCGAGTATGCCTGCTATTACCCCGAGTCCCACCGGAATAAGAGTTACTATAGAATTTATAGGCGATTTTGTAAGGTGTGATATTGATAACAATACAGTCGGATAAAGACCTATCATCATAAGTATCATTGAGCCGCTTACACCCGGGATAATCATGCACATTGCGGCAAGTATCGAACCGAAAAACAGATAAAACCAATTGAACACATTCATTTCAAGCATGGTATTTCCTACCTCTGCTTCATCTGTATTTACAAATGCCAATACTGCCATAATAACAAAGAAAATTACAAAAGGAATAATTGAAACCGGTTTGAATTTTGTTTCGGATGCTTTTCTGAAAACAAGCGGAAGGCTTCCTGCTATAAGTCCGATAAAAAAGAAGAACGTGGGCATCGGATGAGAGTCAAGAAGATATTCAAGCAGCTTTGAAAAGGCAACTATTCCTATTCCCGCACCGACAACAATGGGAATAAGGAATAATACACTTTTTTTAAAATTCTTCCTGAGTTCCGTTACCGAAGAAATAAGCTTATCGTAAATATTGAGCATAACCGCCATAGTACCGCCGCTTACACCGGGAATTATATTGGCAATTCCTATTATTGCCCCGCAAATCATATTGATAATAAAAGACATAAAAAAACTTCCTTTACATTTGTTTTCTAACTATACCGTATTCATCATCATTGCGAAAATAGGGACAACTCCTGTAATTTCCGCTGACAAGTGCATAATATTCGTCCTCATCAAGCGTAACAAGACAACAGTATTCTTCCGAATCCTCGTCATAGGTGTAGTAGGTACAGCTTTCACATTCATTAAACCCTGCCAAGTAAACTCCCCCTCTTCCGCAAACAAAATATTAACACAAAAAGAAGGAAAATTCAACCCGTTGCTATGATTTTATAAAAAGACTTGTAATATGTATAAAAATATGTTATTTTAGATAAGAAAAACCATAAATATTAATGAAAGAGGAAGCTTTTATGGAAAAATATCATTTTTTTGCAATCATGTCAAGAATGAAATATATAAACCGTTGGTCGCTTATGAATAATACGCGTTCCGAGAATATAAGTGAGCATAGTCTGACTGTCGCAATGATTGCACACGCATTATGTATAATCAATAATAAAAAACTCGGCGGAAATACCGATCCCGAACGTGCGGCAGCTGTAGCACTTTTTCATGACTGCACGGAAATTATTACCGGCGACCTGCCTACTCCGATAAAATATTCAAGCAAAACCCTCAGAAAAGCATATGCGGATATTGAATTGGAAGCTTCAAGGCAGCTTTTGTCAACATTGCCCGATTATATGAAAGAGGAATACGAAAAGCTTATCATACATGAAAATGAAGATGAACATCTCATTGCACTTGTCAAGGCGGCAGATAAGATTTCCGCATTGGTAAAATGTATTGAGGAAGAACAGATGGGAAATAACGAATTTGCTAAGGCAAAGGAACAGATACTTGAGTATATACGCAGTCTTGATATGGAGGAGGTCAATATTTTTATGCGTGATTTTATTCCTTCATACAGTCTTTCCCTTGACGAACAGCATATATCACTGTAAAAATATACAAGCAAATGTCCGATTTGTTATAAAATATATAAATCCTGACGTTTTTTTGAATTTTATTTGAATATTTGAGAAAACTATTTTATAATATTCCTATCAGTTGAAACAGAATTTAAGGAGATTTGATTATGTCTGACGAAAGAGATAAGGTTAATTCCCCGCAAAATCCAAAGAGTAATAATTCCTCTGATGATGAGGTTGTTTTTTATGATAACAAAAAGAAATACGAACCCGCACGTCTGTCGGGCATTCAGAAACCGAGGCAGACAGCAAAGACCGTAAATCATACTGTCAACAAAAAATCTCATAACAAACCTGCAAATAACAGACCTGCGAATAACAGACCTGCGAATAACAGACCTGCAAAATCTGCAAAGCCTGCCAAAAAAAATACTGATGATGAAAAAAGCATGATTTCTAAAAAACGTATGATTATAAGTATAACATCCGTTGTTCTCTCCACCCTGTTTATAATTTCCGGTATTGTACTTCTTGTTGTTTATTATATCTTTACGGCAAGGATAAATTATTTGTCAATAGACGGCAGTATGCCGGAATCGTCTGTAAATTCCGATGCATCTTCCACAGTATCGGAAGCAAAAGAGCAGAGTCTTAATACCTATGACGGAGAGCTGCTCAATGACAGACAGGTCCTCAATGTCCTCCTTATCGGTGCTGACACAAGGTATAATCAGGACAGAGGTAATTCCGACACCATGATTCTTATTTCCATTGATACCAAGCATAAAAAGCTTAAGCTCCTGTCGTTTATGCGTGATACCTATGTCAGTATTCCGGGATATGAAAGTACAAAGCTTACTCATTCCTTTTCCTACGGAGGTGCAGAGCTTACGGTTCGTACCGTTCAGCTCAATTACGGTATTCAGATTGACCGTTATGCAATAGTGGACTTCAACAGCTTCAAGGGCATAATAGATAAGCTCGGCGGAATTGACATAGAGCTTACTCAGGAAGAGGTTGACTATATTGACTGGCAGACATGGAAAAACCATCAGGCTGACACAAGACACGAGCTTGATGCAAGCAGCTATACCTATACTCCGAACAGTGAGGGCGTTGAGATGACTAAAGTCCACCTTAACGGCAGACAGGCGTTATGGCACGCACGTAACAGAGGTGAAGATGGTATATGCAGCGGTGATGACTATGTCAGGACAGAAAGACAGAGAGATGTTATCACACTTATGATAAACGATCTTAAAAATTCCGATTTTGCTACCATTATGAATGTTGTATATGAGATAGGTCCCATGATTACAACAAACCTTAAGGCTTCGGAACTGACGACACTTGCGACAAATATAACAAAATATCTTAAATATGATATCGTTTCCCAGTCGGCACCGGATTTGTCCATGATAGGACAGGATTTTGTATATGAGGATTATTATCCTAACGGAGAAAGACTTAATGTTATTGATATAATTGATTGGGATGCCTTTAGAAAAAAGATAGCAACATATGTTTTCGAGGACGAAAATCCGTTGAAAGCAGCATAGTAATTCAAAAGATTGGGACACAGTACCGGACAGCTGCCAAGCCCGGCACTGTGTCCGATTTTACAGGAGGTATAAATTATGTCGGACAGAGATATATACAGTAACAGTACGGATGATTACGGCGACGGTTATTATGCCGATGATACGGAAAAATACGATTCCTATATTACGGATGGTGAATATAATACAAACGGATATTATAATCAGAGCAGACAGCCTGTCGGAAACCGTAGAAGCAGGAAAAAGAAAGGAAAATTTAAAAAAATTGTAAAAATAATTCTTATCATATTGGCTGTTCTTATCCTTTTTACCGCAGTGTTTATGACGATTGTACTTGCGAGGGTTAATTATTCCTCTGAAAATCCCGATCATTCGCTCTCGGAAAATGACGGTATCAGCCTGAGAAGTGAAAGCGGCATTGAAAATATCTTTCTTTTCGGTGAAGACAACCACAGCGACGGGGAACACGGACGTGCCGACACAATGATACTTCTTACATTGGATAAGAACCGTAATTTACTGAAACAGACATCATTTATGCGTGATATATATATTTATATCCCGGGTCATTATTACGCAAAGCTGAATGAAGCCTATGCCATAGGCGGAGCAAAGCTTGCCGTTGAAACGATAGAGTATAATTTCGGCATTAAAGCAGACAAATATATGGTGGTGGATTTCAACAGTTTTACCGATATAGTGGATTCCCTCGGCGGAATTGACCTTGAGCTTACCTATGATGAAATTGAGTATATCAATTGGCAGAGTTACAGGAATAAGCAGGTTGACACGGAAACGGAGATCGATCCCGACAGCTTTGAGTATGATTACAATGAAAATGATGAATATGTAGCAAACGTGCATCTGAACGGCAGACAGGCACTTTGGTATGCCCGTGACAGGGACAGTGCCGGGTCTGATTTCGACAGAACACAACGTCAGAGAATTGTTATTGACACCATTCTGTCAAAATTCAAAAATTCCGATCCGATCAGGCTGATGGCCGCATTATATTCCTCATCGGAGTATCTGACTACAAATATGGATGCATTCACGCTTTTAGGGGAAGGATTTGATCTTTTATCAGCCCTCAGATATGAACGCAGTGAGCATCGTGTTCCAACCGGTGATAATTATTATGATGTCTGGAATGAAACCGGAGAGGCTCTGCAAATAGATGATCAGGAGCTTGAAAAAGAAAGGCTTCATAATTTTATTTTCGATAATGTCACAGACCAATAGGCGGTGGGTTGACGAACAGTACTGTCGGCGGCAATCTGCTAAAGTCTCGGATCAACAGGCTCACTTTCAAAGGCAAGAACACCGAAAACACATTCATGCACCCTGTAAAGAGGTTCATGCCTTACAAAACGCTCAAGTGCTTCCATACCGAGTGCAAATTCCTTAAGTGCAAGCGAACGCTTTCTCGTAAGAGAACGCCTTTTCAGCCTCTTAAGATTTTCCGACATAAGATATTCCGGACCGTATATTATGCGGAGATACTCCCTTCCACGGCATTTTACGGCGGGCTGTATTATCTCGTTATTATGCTTTGAAGTGAAAATCTCAGGCTTTACGACCATGCCCTCTCCGCCGCTTGATGTCAGTTCAAGCCACCGGTTGACACCTCTGTCAATACTGCTTTGGTCAAATACGTCAACGCATATATAATCCGTTGCAATAAATATAGGATCTATATCCGTGCAGTACTTTTTTATTGTTTCCATATGCCATGTATGCGATCTGTCGGAAAATACATTATTTTTCGTTGCGAGTATATGGAAAGGAGCTATCTTAAGATCATTTACATCATTGACCTTCCAGCAATATTCACGATATGCATCAACATATTTTTCCAAGGCATCCTTCCTTTCGCTGAATCTGTCAAGAAGCTCCGGTATGCTGAAATTCTGCCCCGATGTATGCGGAGATACTTCAGATGTTTCTACGGTTATCATATTTGCCGTTTCAAGTGCTTCGACCGCTGCACTTAATGCATTTCTTCCGGCTCTTCCTACCGGTGCATACTGATGTGATAAAAGCTCCTGTGCCTTTTCCGACCACGGCATAAGCTCTGTATCAAGACATACCCAATCGGTTTCAAAATCATTCCAAAAACCGGATTTTGTCAGAACCTTGTCAAGCCTTACAAGTACCTGTTCTTCTACACCGTAATCATTAAAGAAATGTCTTCCTGTTCTTGTATAAATAATTCCCCTGCTTCCGTCCGTAACCCCGAAATTTTTTTTGGCAGACTCCGCAGTTTTGCATAATACCATAACCGCCCTTGAACCCATATGTTTCTTTTCACACACTACATTCTGTATTCCCATGCTGCGGTAATATTCAAAAGCTTCAAGAGGATGTTCAAGATATCCGTCAAGACCGCTTGTTTTGCAGGGGGACATCGTGGGAGGAAGATATATCAGCCAATGAGGATCCGCTGCGTAACGTGACATAACCTCCAGTGCGGCTGCTGAATTATTTTCTTCTACCGCTATTGTGGGGATAAGTGAGGTATTAATATACATTTTTCCGCCGACATCTCCAAGCATCAGCATATCTCCTATATCCTCATTATTTTCTTTGAGCGGTACGGGGGGTTCATAATACTGCTTAAGTGCTGACACACTTACTGTTTCTCTTTCCGGATAACGAAATGCGGTAAGCTTTCCGCCGAATACGCAGCCTGTATCAATACAATAGGTATTATTAAGTGCCTGTACCTCCGCCCGGGGAACATGACCGTATATTACTGTAGCTTTACCACGATAATCTGCTGCCCAGTTCAGTCGGACAGGTAAACCGGATTCGTCCTTTTCTCCTGTGATATCTCCATAAAGGCAGAAGTTTCTTACACGTGACGAACCTCGTCCGATAAGCTTTTCATTTATTCCCGCATGAGCGATAACAAGCTTTCCGTCATCAAGCACATAATGACTCACCATATTATCAATAAATTTCCGTACTCTTTCCTTAAATTCGCTCCCCTCTGCTTCAAGCTGCTCTATGGTTTTCTCGCGTCCGTGCGTCAGTTGAACCTTTTTTCCGTTTAAATATTTAAGGAGCTTGATATCATGGTTTCCGGGTACCGCTATGGCATTTCCCGCATCTGTCATATCCATTACAAGACGAAGTACATCCGTGTTTTTCGGTCCCCTGTCGCATAAATCGCCGAGGAAAGCCGCCTTTCTTCCGTCAGGGTGAAAGAATACTCCCTGTTCGTTTCTTATATACCCTGATTTTTCAAGGAGCATAACAAGCTCGTCATAACAGCCGTGTACATCCCCTATTATATCAAAAGGACCATGCTCATCCTTTCTGTTATTCCAAAGACCGGTGCGGACAATTTCAACATTATCAATGTCCTCCTGAGAATCAAGGACATATATAAATCTGAATCCCTCACGCTTTAGGTGCTTTATGCTTCTGCGTAAATCCGAACAATGCTTTCTTATTACTCTTTCCGGGTAATTTTTTTTCGGATTAGCCGCATTTCTTTTCAGGATCTCACTTTCGGGAAGATTGAGCACTATTGCAACAGAATGTACGTTTTGCTCATGTGCAAGCTCAATAACCTGTTTTCTTGCACTTTCTTGTAAATTTGTTGCGTCAATAACCGTTGTCTTCATAAGACCGAGTCTTTTATTTGCCGCATAGTACAGAAGGTCAAACGCCTCTGATGAAACCGATTGGTCGTTTTCATCATCGGATATCATAGCCCTGAAAAAATCCGAAGACAAAACCTCTGTCGGTAAAAAATATTTATTTGCAAAGGTTGTTTTTCCGCTTGAGGTTGCACCTATCATTGCTACAAGTGCAAATTCCGGTATTTCTATTCGCATTTTGTAAACACTCCCATCTGTGTCGGAGAACCGTATTTCTCGTCAACATCTCCGATATTGCTTATTTCAACACTATATCCGAATTTTTCGCATACCTGCTCACACCAAATTTTAAACTCCTCCCTTGTCCATTCAAAGCGGTGGTCGGTATGTCTTAATTCTCCGTTTTCCATTGCCGCATAATTAACATTGTATTCCTTATTCGGTGTTGTAAGTATGACTGTGTGCGGCACCGCATATTCAAAGAGTACCTTCTCTAAAGCCGGTATTCTTTGTATATCAATATGCTCTATGACCTCAATAACACACGCAGCATCAAATCCCCTGAATCTCTTGTCCCTGTATAGAAGTGATGCCTGCATTAATGTAAGCTTATTCTTTCTGTACGGCAACATTCTGTCATAATTAAGTCTTTCCTTTGCCCTTTCAAGCACCCTCACGCAGACATCCGCCGCTGTTATATTTTTTATCTGCTTTTCGGGCAGTAACATAGATGTCAGCTTACATTCACCGCAGCCTATGTCTATAACACTTTCTGCTCCGCTGTTCAGTACGGCATTTTTTACTGCCTCAAGCCTTAAGGTATTAAGAGGTATTTTTTTATTTGTATCATTTGCATTCCCTGTCGTTTCCTCATTTTCGGACATTAATTCTTCCGAAGCACTTTCATCATCAGGGAGTCTGTTTATAAGCCTGTTTGCATAGCTTTTTCTCATGTCAAAATATCGTCTTATTATTTTATTCTTTGCCGGATGTGAATTAAGCCAGCCCTCACCATGCTTTATAAGCTTATCAATTTCATCCTCACTTATATAATAGTGCTTCTGTTTGTCCATAACGGGTATGAGTGTATAAAGATGATTAAGCAGCTCGCAAACCCTCACCCTGCCTTTTATTGTGAGGTCAATATAACAGCTCTCTCCCCATTCGGGGAATTTTTCATCAAGCACTGATTTTTCAGTGCTTACCTCATATCCGAGCGGCTCGAATATTTCATAGACAAGCGATTCTTCCCCTCTTATCGGCAGCATATGTACAACAGCCTCCAAATCAAGCGGCGTATCCGCAAGCTCCTGCCTTTTTGTACATTTACCCGACATCGCTGTTGAAAAAACCTTTGCTATCGCACTGCTCATAAAAGAAGATGCAACGTAAGGTCTGTCGTTTACATAATCGAAAAGTCCCCCATCCCTCGAACCTTGCTTTCCTCTTGCAAGGTCAATAGGGTTGATATCAAGCAAAAGTGCCGCTGTTGTTCGGTTATCACTGATTTCCGTGTAAAACACATAGGCTTTTCCGAAATTAAGCTCGAAACATTGCGGACGATATGGATTTTTATGTAAAAGATATCCGAGATCCTGAGTATTCTTTCCCTTCATTGTTATTGTAAGAAGCACATATATTCCTCCTTATTTTCCGTTTTTGATTTTATGAATATATAATATCATATCGGATTATGAATATCATGGAAAAAATATTGCGAACGGTTTTTTAATATAATTATATAAAAGAAAATACGCACCCTAAAGTACGTACTTTTTCTGACTTATAAGTCTTTTCTTTATATAATTTACAAAGCTTCTCGGTTTTGTCACCTTTATAAGCGGTCCGAAAGACAAAACCCTTATTATAATTTCCGTTTCATCATTCTTGTCATAATATATTTTAACTCTGTAGTTATTATCATCAATCTTTTCAGTATATTTTTCATAGTGGGAAAAGTGCAGCATTACCCTTTCAAGGGAATTTCTTTCGTCCTTAAGCTCCAAGGTTACGGAAAACTTTTTGCTTTGATAATTTTCAGACGTTTTATTTTTGAACTCACCCTGATATATTTCACATGACCTTATCCTGCCGAGATTAACAACAGATCCGTTTCTGCTTCCTGTCACGATAAGTCGGAATTTATCATCCTTTTCCGAATATTCAAGATATTCCGGAATTGCAATTATTTCTATATCATTGGATTTTTTGTTCAGCATATGTATATCAAGCGGCTCTGATCTTTCCAAGGCTTTTAGAATTATCTGAAAATTTTTTATATATTCCCCGTCATCATACGGATCACCGTCAGAATATTTATCAAACACATAATAATCATCAGGTGTAAAAAGCGGCTCAACTTCATCAAGTTGTATATCGCAGTTAAAAAGCTTTATTCTCGGGTCAAGTGAAACAGCTTTGAGCCACCGCTTTTCAAGCAGGTCTACAGGGATATCGGGTATGTTTTTTACAGGTGTACTTCCGTTTGACATGAGTAATTGCCATTTCTGAGTTCTGAACGCATCTTCAATATTTATTATACTTTCCGAAAAAGCGTATTTCGCTACGATTTCACGAATTTTACCTTTATCAACAGGATTTTTTACAGCCTCTGCAAGAATATGCGACACGGCATTAAAATATGTACTGTATATTTCATTAAAAATCATATTCTTATAATTCAACTCCGTATATTTCATACATTCTGTTAAGATCATCAATGAATGTTTTTTCGATATCCTTATTGGAAAAATTTATATGTGTTATCCTACAGATAAATGTGCGTATCCATGTAAGCATCTCATTTGTATCATATACCTCTGCTCTGAATACCGCGTTGTTTTTATCAATTCTTTCAACTGTTCCGCACCGTTTTTCACGGACAAGACGGTTATATATGTATTCTTCATCATCGGCAAAATTTATCGTAAATTCAACGGTTTCCGTCCTTCCTCCTTTACCCTGTGTGCTGACTCCCCACATATATTTACGCATACCGCATAATAAATCTCTCAGCTTATCAAAATCCTCCGCCTCCGCAAAGCTCTTGATTTTCAGAATATAATCAAGCCGGATTGACGTTATTCTCTTTTTTGACCTTACATAGGCCATAAGATATTGTCTTCCGCTTTGCACACTGATAAATATTCTGAGGGGTACCACACGGATGCTTGTACTTTTTTCATTTTTTCTGCTGAACTTTTCTATTTCGATCTCTTTCTTTTCGTGCATAGCAGAAAAAAGCTCACACATAATTTCACTGTCAAGTGTGGAATTGATATAATGATGCTTGAAGGCAAAATTATCTTTTCCGTTTTCATATTTATCGAGCAAAAATGAGCCAATCACACCGCAGGGCAAAACCTCGGAAAAGTAATTGAGAACATCTCTGTTATTAAAGCAATAGTCGGGTGATTTTCCGTAATAAAGAGTTTTTCCGATTTTCCCGGTTACAAGAAGTCCGTTTTTAACATATTCATTAAGCTTTTTTCTTATTGTGGAACCGTCAAAGACCTTGGGATTATCAAAAAACGACAGATATTCCATATCAATCTTTTCCACTATTTCTATATTTGACATAGTTATATCAGGCGAATGAAGTATATCAAAAATTATAAAAAACAGAGTGATATCCCCATCTGTAAAGCTTTTTGCCTTCCATGCTTTGTACAGCGGATTATGACGTGATATACGGCTGTCAACGGATATAAAAAAGGTCTTCCCCTCGGTAGTTTTGTGATATCCCATATATTCCCCTATCCAGCTTTCAAGTCGGCGGCGTTCGTCATCATAGGAACGAAGACTTTTCTTATTGTACTGTTCCCTGCTTTTAAATCCGTAGACATAAAATTCACGCATATAATCACGAATCTTATCAAAGCTTTTAATCAATTCATTATATGACATATCACCATTCCTTTTAAATTAATCCGCAGTTTTATTTTAATATAAATAATTTCTTATGTCAACTTGATAAATACCGAAAAGCCGCCGCACAAACGCAATAATCTGTAAGGTGCGGCGGCTCATTCGATCAAATGAATAATTTATTTTAATTTTACGCTACATCATAGGTGTAGTAAATCTCCATTACTTTTCCCGATTCCATTATAAAATCAAGATGTGTCTTGCTGTCTGCATTATAGGAGTACATAAAGTCGCTGTGTTCCGTTGCGGCAGAAAGACCATAAGCTTTTTCTATATCGGCGGCTGTGCTTCCTACGGTTATTCCTTTTGTTGTAGAAGCAGCTGTTCCGGTTATCTGTATCATATAAACCTTCTCCGCTTCATTATCCGTATAGGTCTGGATCATAAATCCGTTGTAATAATACATCTTATCATCTGCAACATTTATTGCAAGACAGCTCGGTGCCGTTTCAACAGAGCTTGCATTTCCTATTGAGGCAATTACATTCTGCATATTATCATGCAGGCTGATGGTATAATTATTATATGTGAAACTCATATCATCGGCAGAAAACTGTCCCATAACAGGCTGTTCAACGGCGACAGAAGACTCGGGCTGCACCGATTCCGTCACGACAGGCTCGGCGGATGATTCCGTTACCACTGATTCTACAGACGATTCCGCAACCGATGATTCCTGCTTTGAGCTTTCCTCAACTGATGGTTCCGGCTTGGAGCTTTCTTCTTCCTTGCTGCTTTCCTCAACAGAGGATTCCGGTGCGGAGCTTTCCTTTTTATCGTCCTTCTTATCGTCCTTCTTATCGGATTCCTCTTTACTTGATTCTTCTTTACTGCTCTCCTGCACTGAGGATTCACTGCTCGTTTCGCTGCTTTCTATGGAAATCTTTCCCGAGCTTTCCTCCTCGGCATTGTTATCCGTGCAGGCAGCACAGAATAATGTCATGCAAGCCAGCAAAGCAACTGCTATCATTCTTTTCATATTTTTTCCCCTTTTCTTTTATTTTATAATAACCGAAATATCCTCGGTTTTTACTGATGTCGGTACATTTTCGATAAGAGCCGAAAAGCCGTAATCCGATTTTTCGGAAAGACCTAAAAGTTCTGTTTCACATATCGGAAATGCTTCATAAAAGCTTTCGTTTCCTTTGTCTTTTATGGAAATATATATTCTTGATTTATCACCAATCAGGGATTCATCAAGTAATCCGTATATTCTGATACCGTTTCCTTCTTTTTTCGATTCAATTATATTTTTTTCATCGGATTTTATAGTATTGCCACTCACCTGCTCAACCTCGGGTGCATATATCATCGGAGCGTTATCCGTTACGGTTGTCAGGTTTCTTTCAACAACTTCATATATTACATCATCATAATGCTTTACATCAATATCCGTGAGGTTAAAGCTCCTGTACCTTGTTATATAGGCAGATCTGTAATTTGAGGTGAGAAACGGCAGCATTGCCCTGCCAAAGGAATCACGGCTTATATAGAGTGAACCTTTACCCTTTGCATTCATTGTGCGGATAACGGTATCCTGCTGTTCCTTGTCACTCATAAGCTCTTCCATAAGCTCATCATTGGCAAGCTGTGAACGCGGCTGTAAAAATCTTATACCCGTCAGATCTACGTCAAAATAATACTGCATACAGCTTTTCGGAGCAGACGGATACAGCATTTTGGATATATCGCCGTACCAATCGTTCCTTGTGCTGTAATCTGTTCCCGAAAATGTTTCATGCTCATTCCCAAGGGAACTCATTATGGCATTGTATCCGTAAAGTGCCCCTAAATTATTCCAATGTGTATCACATTTCAGATATACCTGCTGCCCTTTTTCTTTCTGCTTCTCAAGCTCGTTTTTCAGACTTACATAATTTACACCATACTCTTCAAGATATCCCTCAAGTTTTGTAAGGGTATTTTCGTCCGAGCGTGTATATCCGTTCGGCATATATTCGGGGTATATACTGTTCTTATCGGGAGCTGCCGCAAAAACGAACTTCGCATTATGTCCGCTTACATAATCCTGCATTATACGCAAGGTTTCGGCAATATTGTATATTGCTCTTTTTGACGGCATTACACCGATATAATCATCAACGGTCTCTTCCGAAAAAAGCCATCCGTCAAGACCGGATATTACGCCGTTTGCGGATTTACCGAGCATATCCGAAGATAACATATTATTTGCTGTTATTATCTCCCTGCGGAACGGCATCTGCTGCGTAAACCATGTATCAAATTCATTTCCGAAGTTTTCGTTTACTTTACCGTTTTCCGTAAGTGACGGCATTTCAGCCGCATCTTCCTTTCCGACAGCACCGGAGGAGCTGACAAAGGGCATAATCAGAAGCGGAACACAACACAGCACTATAAAGACTGAAATATAAATAATTCTTATTGTTTTATTCATACTTCCACTCCTCAGAATCTGAAATAAATGAACGGGTTATATGTTGATGAATACAGATTCATAACACACAATAAAAACAACACCAATGTTATTGCACTTCCTATATATTCACCTGTTGCCGTTTTGCCTTTCTTTTTAAGTATTACGGTAAGCCGGGGAATAACGGGCAGTGAAAAAATAACGGCAAAAACCGCAATAAGCAACATATACGGCGTAAATGCCAAAGAATAAACTCTGCTGCTGAGTATTCCGGCAGACGAGAAATTCGTAAACATTCCGATTATGTACGACACCGCATTTCCAAGACTGTCGGCACGGAAAAAAATGAACGCAAACATAGTAACAAGAAGTACATAAATATGTGAAACTATCTTTGCCGCAAGTTGTTTCTTTTTAACAAAGAATATAACACCATATTGCTCAAGCAGGAGAAACAATCCGTGTATAAGTCCCCATACAATAAAGGTGAGGTTTGCTCCGTGCCAAAGACCTGTCAGAAAGAATACTATACACTTATTAATACTTGTACGGATTTTGCCCTTCCTGTTTCCTCCAAGCGGAATATATACATATTCCTTGAACCAGGTTGAAACCGATATATTCCATTTCCTCCAGAAATCCTGCATAGAATCGGCTCCGAACGGGTAATTGAAATTTTCCCTTAATTCAAATCCGAACATTTTGCCGAGACCTATTGCCATATCGCTGTATCCGCTGAAATCAAAGAATATTTGCAGCATATATGCGGCAGCTCCGAGCCATAGTGCGGGAGATGACATATCCCCTGTAGGGTTATCAAACGCAGCATCCGCAATTTGTGCTGCTGCGTTTGCTATAAGAACCTTTTTTGAAAGTCCGCATATAAACCTGCGGATACCTGAAGCTGTTTTTTCTGCTGTAATACTTCGTTCGTTTATTTGTTCTGCAATATCGGAAAATTTTACTATAGGACCCGCAATAAGCTGTGGGAACAAAGATATATACAGGAATATATTAAGAATATTTTTTTCCTTTAATTCGGGCTGTTTATATACATCAATCACATAGGACATTGCCTGAAATGTAAAAAAGGAAATACCGACCGGTAAATCAATAACCGGGACAGGAACATTCAGTCCCGTTATATCATCAAAAAGGCTTATGCTGAAGCTCAGATATTTAAAAACATAAAGCATGGCAATGTTAAAAATAACCGATGCTGTCAGCAATAATTTTTTATATTTCCCTGCCATTCCAAGACCGAAAAAATAATTTGCTATTATGGATATAATCATCAGAAATACAGCCACAGGTTCACCGTAGGCATAAAATACAAGACTTGCAATAATGAGAAGTATGTTTCTGACGGTTATTTTTTTACAAACAAGGTAGAGAATATATGTTACCGGTAAAAATATAAACAAAAAAACAGTTGAACTGAATACCATTCAAACCTCCGGAAATTATATTTACGGACAGCAGTCAGTCTGAAGTAAAACGATAAATAATCTCCGGACTGACTGTGTTATTAATTTTACTGTGCCTTCGGGTATTTGCTTCTGTCCCATTTCAGGCATATTGCCATACGTGCATCTGTTGTAAGATATGAAAATCCTATTTCCTGCACGGAAGTCGGGTCGATATGCCGCCAACCTTCATCCGTCTTTACAATTACCCAGTTATGCGGACCCCTTGGTGTTTTTCCGTCGGTAACACGCACGGTTTCATAACCTATACGGTTAAGGAGATAATTCAGAAGACTTGCTCGCTGATAGCAGGCTCCGCGTCTGTATTTCATAATATATACAATATTATCCTCGTAGCTGTAATTTGCACAATGAACATATCCTAACTGCTGAACATAAATATAAAGTGAATACATGGACTTTCCTTGCCGGAATATTATATCGTCTGCAACATCATCAATTGTTGATTTTGTAATTGCGGAATAATTCTTATAATTCCCGAGGGCAAGATTATATATGTACCCGGAATAATTTTTATATCTTACCATAAACCAATGCCCGGAGGTCTTAATAACATTTATGCCTGCATTTTTCGGAATATTTGTTACGGTTTTTGATTTCCAATTCGGAGATGACTGAAGAAGTGTTTTCGCCCTGACATACTTTGAAGTACTGCTGTATACCGATATTTTAAAACTTTTGGAAAGAATTTTGCCCGTTCCGTCCTTGACCTGAACACGGACATAATATACCCCGTTGCCATTAAATTTAAAATTATGGGTTGATGCGGTTGTATAACCTCCGCTGTATGTCCAGCTCTTTCCTTCCTTGTGATAAGAATAACGATATTTTGCCGTTCCCGAAGCATATGATGTTTTTGCGGTCAGCTTTGTTTTTGAACCTGCCTTAAGAAGGCTGCTGCTAACCTTTGAACCGCTTATATTCAATTGTTTTACAGTTATTTTAAACTGCTTTGATATAACCTTACCTGCTGAATCCTTTGCTTGAACACGCACATAGTATGTTCCGGCTGCCGAAAATTTAAAGCTATGCTTACTGCTGCTTGTATAAGAGCCTGCATATGTCCAGCTTTTCCCTGACTTATGGTAGGAATAGCGATACTGTACTTTTCCGTAATTATATTGTGTTTTTGCTGTCAGCGTGACATTCTGTTTTATTTTAGCCGTGGTTATATTCGTCTTTGTATTATTCAGACTTAATGTTTTTACATTAACCGTAAAAGTTTTTCCTATATATTTTCCCGTATAATCCTTAACACCTATCCTTACCGTATATTTTCCCGCTTTTTTCGGCATATTGAAGATAGTTGTATTTTCATATTTGTAATGTTCATCAGCTTTTATCCAATCGCCCGTACCGCTTCTGTATGATACATAATACTTATATGGTGCCGTACCTCCCGTTACTGCGGCAGTTGTTTTTATGCTTCCTCCAAGTGCTACATTTGTCGCACTGATTTTACTTTTACCCTGACTTAAGGATTTCCCTGTGGGATTTGTTACGGCAGCATTTATATTTTTAGAAAGCGTATTTCCCCTCGCATCCTTTACGGTTACACGAATAGTATAATATGCCGCAGCTTTTGGAAATGCATATGTATAGCTGTCGTGTTCTGAAAAATCGGAGGCAACAACCCACGCCCCGTTTTCCTTTTTATATGAATATCTGTATGTATATGGCTCTACTCCGCCTTTGAATGAGGATTTGGCAATTATTTTGCCGCCGATTTTAACAGCAGTGTTGTTAAGTTTTGTCCCGTTGTCCGAAAGCTTATCATACACATTGACCTTTTCCGATACCTGCGTATATGCTCCATCGGAATCCGTAACATTGACAACTATCAAATATGTTCCTGCCGTATCGAATTTATAGGTGTATGTATTTTTGTCAACATCCCGAGCAACGCTCACCAACGATCCGTAATTCCGCATATACATATAGGTATATTTATATTCACCTGTGCCTCCGACTGCATTAACGGTTACAGCAAAATCCTTTTTTGTTTGTACATACTCGCCCTGTTTATCTATTTCAGCAGACAAAGGCTCATCGGTTACTTCACTGCTCTGACCGGTAGATGTTCCTCCGACTTCCGCAGCATTTGCTGTAAACGTGAAAACCGAAAACATCACAGCCATAAATGAAAGCAGTATCATAATTCTCCCGGATATTCTACTTTTCATGTAAATTCCTCCTAAACAAACTATATCTATTATACACAAAAATAAAATATATTTCAATAATTAAAATAAAAAAGGGAAATTTCCACAAAATAGTTTTTGTTGAAATCTCCCTGTTTATTAATTATTTCATAGGATGAAATTTACATATATCACGGTGCTTTCGGATATTTGTTTCTGTTCCATGAAAAGTACGGTGCTATACGTGCATCATTTACAAGGTACATTTTACCCAATCCTATGACGGGTGTGGGATCTATATGCTTCCAACCTGACGATGTTTTTACCATACACCAGTTATGAGGACTGCCTCCTGTATATTTATCAATACCGTCATTAATTCTGACTGTTTGGAAACCTGCCCGATCCAGTAAATAATATAAAAGTGCGGCTCTCTGATAGCAGGCACCTCGTCTGTATTTCAAAATATATACACATAAATCCTCAAGCGAACCGTTGCTTGCATTGGAATATGACATACTGTTGACATAATTATACAGATTGGGTATAGATTTACCGTATGTGAATATAATATCATCCGCAATGGTCGGAAGTGTGGATTTTGATATTACACTGTAATTCAATCCTCCGCCGAATACACGATTATAAATATATCCTACGGTTTTTTTATATCTTACCATATACCAATTTCCGCTTTGTTTTATTACATTGACCTTTGTGTTTTTCGGTATGCCCGAAACGGATGCATACTTCCAGCCTGCACTTTTTTGAAGTGTTGTATATATGCGTGTGGTCGATGTTTTTTTATTATAGACATTTATCTTGAACTGTTTTGCTAAAACCTTGCCCGTTCCGTCCTTGACCTGAACACGGACATAATATACCCCGTTGCCATTAAATTTAAAATTATGGGTTGATGCGGTTGTATAACCTCCGCTGTATGTCCAGCTCTTTCCTTCCTTGTGATAAGAATAACGATATTTTGCCGTTCCCGAAGCATATGATGTTTTTGCGGTCAGCTTTGTTTTTGAACCTGCCTTAAGAAGGCTGCTGCTAACCTTTGAACCGCTTATATTCAATTGTTTTACAGTTATTTTAAACTGCTTTGATATAACCTTACCTGCTGAATCCTTTGCTTGAACACGCACATAGTATGTTCCGGCTGCCGAAAATTTAAAGCTATGCTTACTGCTGCTTGTATAAGAGCCTGCATATGTCCAGCTTTTTCCCGACTTATGGTAGGAGTAGCGGTACTGTACTTTTCCGTAATTATATTGTGTTTTTGCTGTCAGCGTGACATTTTGTTTTATTTTAGCCGTGGTTATATTCGTCTTTGTATTATTCAGACTTAATGTTTTTACATTGACCGTGAAAGTTTTTCCTATATATTTTCCCGTATAATCCTTAACACCTATCCTTACAGTATATTTTCCCGCTTTTTTCGGCATATTGAAGACGGTTGTATTTTCATATTTGTAATGTTCATCAGCTTTTATCCAATCGCCCGTCCCGCTTCTGTATGATACATAATACTTATATGGTGCCGTACCTCCGGTTACTGCGGCAGTTGTTTTTATGCTTCCTCCAAGTGCTACATTTGTCGCACTGATTTTACTTTTACTCTGACTTAATGATTTTCCTGTGGGATTTGTTACGGCAGCATTTATATTTTTAGAAAGCGTATTTCCCCTTGCATCCTTTACGGTTACACGAATAGTATAATATGCCGCAGCTTTTGGAAATGTATATGTATAGCTGTCATGTTTTGAAAAATCGGAGGCAACAACCCACGCCCCGTTTTCCTTTTTATATGAATATCTGTATGTATACGGCTCTACTCCGCCTTTGAATGAGGACTTCGCAATTATTTTGCCGCCGATTTTAACAGCAGTGTTGTTAAGTTTTGTCCCGTTGTCCGAAAGCTTATCATAAACATTGACCTTTTCCGATACCTGCGTATATGCTCCATCGGAATCCGTAACATTGACAACTATCAGGTATGTTCCTGCCGTATCGAATTTATAGGTGTATGTATTTTTGTCAACATTCTGAGCAACGCTCACCAACGATCCGTAATTCCGCATATACATATAGGTATATTTATATTCACCTGTACCTCCGACTGCATTAACAGTTACAACAAAATCCTTTTTTGTTTGTACATCCTCTCCCTGTTTATCAATTTCAGCAGACAAAGGTACCGCCGGGTCACTTTCATCATCTGAAACAACAGGGTCATCACTGCTTTCCCGGGAGCTGTCATCGGATACTTCACTGCTTTGATCAACTGTTTCTCCTGTTCCTGCCGCATTTGCGGTAAAGGCAAAACCTGTGAGCATAGCCACCATGAATGTAATCAATGTTAAAAACCTTACTATCTTTTTGCTATTCATGTAAATTCCTCCTCAAATAACATACATATATTATATACACAAAAAAGGATTATTTCAAGACCAAAGTCAT
>CANQAJ010000002.1 GCA_947589365.1 uncultured Clostridia bacterium
AAATAGGAATGGAAATTGTAAAACAATCGAATGATGAAAAATATATCCGCAAGGTAACACTCGTTAATCTGATGCTTTAAAGAAAAATAACAAATGTCGTTTACTATAAATCGACGTCATTCCAAGTATGCATCATCTATTGAGTTTTTTTCGGATATTCCTGCCGTCCGCTGCTATCGTAATAAGTAACCATAGGGATATAAAAATATATTTAAAAAATTAAATCATTTAAAAAATTTTTTATCCTGTTGCCTTTCTCTATAGTATCGGCAGTATCCACTAAAACAGGAATAAGATTAGCCAATATTACTACATATACGATAGTAAGAATAACTGATATAACTATCGCCGTCTTGCATAAATTAATGTTGGTTTTGCTTCGTTGTTTCTTCAGACCCAATATCCCCAACACAATTCCCATGGGCGGAAAAAGGAAAGAAAATATCATCGCACATATTGTTATACTTCCGTTTTCAACTATATCTGTGCTTTGTACTGCCTTTGAAGATTGCACAAATATATGGCTGTTCAACAATGCACCGCAGTTAGGACAACTGCTTTGATTTTGATCAATCTGTTTCCCACACTCACTACAATATATCATTCCCATAAACTTCCTCTCCATTAAATTCAATCTAATTCAATATCGTTATAAGTACATTTAAGACTATATTTATAGCTATCGTTATTTCCGGTTACATCTATTGTATCGGAATATCTGACTCTTGTTTCTGTTTTGGCAACAACTTCTAACTTATGCTCTCCTAAGGCAAGGTTACGATCAAATGTCTTCTGTTCACCTATCGACACCGTTCCAATTTCTTCACCATCTACCAAAATTGACACTTCGCTATATTTCGGTTCGTAAGACTCCTCCGAACCGGTGATAGCACCAATAAAACCGCCAACCGCCTTGCCAATTGCTTCGCCCGCTGCTTTGAAGGCTCCTTTCCTAAGGCTGACTGTCAGATTTACACTATATGTATTACTATATGTATCATCGTAACCCCCATCATATACAGTTCCAACAGAACTTGCTCTGTATTCAGTCACTGTCCCGTTTTTATGTTCATCAGCTTCTAAATTTACAGGTATAAGGATAGCTGTAATAATGCAAGCAACAACAAGCAATACCACAATCACACCAACTATAACCCCGGTATGTTTCTTAGGCTTCTGAATCTGTGAACCGTATATTATCGGTTCCGATTGCTGTGCCACACTCACTGCTGCCCCGCAATTCGGGCATGACAGTGCCTTATCGCTGATTTGTTTTCCGCATCTTCTGCAATATATTAATGCCATAATAAATTCCTCCTTACTTTTTTAATTTTCGATAACCATATTCGACTACCCGTACAATAATCAAAATGAAGGCTCCTGCACCAACAATCTCGATAAGCTCACCTAAACCAAAAATATTTGCACCCACGATACCGCCTATAGCGTCTCCTGCAAATGAACATATTAAATCAAGTACTATACATATTACTAAAGTTATTGCCGGTTTGGTAAACGATATAGGCTTTTTTTCCGGCTTCTGTTGAGAACTCTGCTGTGTATACTGATACTGCTGTACCGGCTGCGGACTCTGCTGTGTATACTGATACTGCTGTCCCGGCTGCGGACTCGGCTGTGTCTGCTGATACTGTTGTACAAACTGTCCCGGTTGTGTCTGATATTGCTGTACCGATTCTTCCGGCTGCGATTGAGTACTGCCCTGCTTATTCAGAACAGTTTTATGCTCCGGTTGGGGCATATATGAACTGATCATCACCTTAAGCGGTATTCCGCAATACGGGCAATGTTCTGCCGTGCTGCTTATTTCTTTTCCACATTCAATACATTGAATTAATGCCATAATAAACTCCTCCATTTTTCGGGTACATTAATTTTGTTAATTCTTGACTCATTGCTTTCTGTTTTTTTGGGGGTTACATCGTCTTTTGAAATATCAGATTCGTAATCCTCGGTTATCGGCATACCGCATGAAACACAGAAACCTGCACGACTGCTCATCTGATTTCCGCATCTCTTACAGTATAGGATAGACATATATAACCACCTCCCAAATTAAACATCATCCCATTCGGTCTTGAATAATAATAATACATTTTTTCAAAAAAATGTAAAAAATGTCGTGAAATGTATTTCTGATGTCGTGAATTGCAAAAAAACGGTTATCTGTAAGCTTTTCAGTCTATCAGATAACCGTTTTTAATTATTCAATTTACCATCACCGCATCGACTGCTTCATTATCATAATGGATGTAATATATTCTGTGCTGTTACTGCTTATCTGCATGACAGCACCGTATTTATCAAGAGCGGAACGTATATTTTTCAGTCCGTATCCATGATTGTTCTTATCCTCCTTAGACGTATATTTTTCTACCTCATTCAGTTCTACACAATTAACCTCATTTTCTACACTATTGCTTATATTAATTATTCTCTGTAAATCTGTTTGCCTGAATTGAATATTGATAAACCGTTTATCAATCTCAGGTATTTTTTTACAAGCCTCAAGTGCATTGTCAAGCAGATTTGCAAATACAGCACATATATCTATCGCTTTCCATTCAAGTCCCCCGTCGATAACACCGCTTATTGTCAGTTTTACACCGATTCTATCACATTCCGGGAGTTTTGACGTGATAATAGAATCCAACATTTCATCCCCCGTCACTATCCTTGGGGATAATGACGTTATTTTACCGCAAAGCTCATTTATATATTCTTCCGCCTCCGCATATTTCCCTTTATTCATCAATTCTGAAATAATACTAAGATTATTTTTTATATCATGCCTGAATGCACGTGTGTCTTCCTGTGCCTCACGGTATATATTTGCCGCCACAAGCTCCGCCTCAAGAAACCTCTCATTACGTATCCGCAATTCATTGTAATAATTGCTTTTCAAATTATTACACAGCAGGATCGGCATAAATACAGAAAATGCTAATGTTACCAGATTTTGTAAAATATACGTTACATAATATTCCTTTGAAGAAAATACAGCGGCCATGTCCGCATTTTCGGTGCTTTCAGACAGCTCTACTAATAAAACCGTATATAGAATATACAAAAATATATCAAATTTACTGAATTTAATAAAAATACAGTGCTTTGTAAAATTCTCATAAATATAAAAGCCCCAAATACCGGTAATTACTATCAACAATAAATTTGACGAAAAATCATCATAAACCCCGAAAAACTTCAAAAAATTATCTATCGGAGATGAAACATTTTCGGCAGCACCAATTACAACTAACGCACACAAACAAAAATTACCGTATATTTTCTTCATTTTCTCTTTCGGTATATTATATACCTTGATAATAATTAACGGGAAAAAACCAAAAAGTAATCCCATAGTTAAAAAAAATAAAAGCTCTACTTGGGAATATACAACACCCGCTATAACAAAAACTCCGACAATCACCTCTGCCAACAGACCCGACAAAGCACATCTTTTTGTAAGGCTTACCTCCTGATTAACAAAGCTTTGCATAAATATAACAGTTGTCAAATAAGCAGGATATATGTATATATAACTCATTATTAAATTAATCATAGTGCCTCCCTATTGACAAATGCCATCAGTGCCAATCTGAATTCCGTTTCCTTCGATCTGCTGATAGGAATAAATGTACCTCCCAATACCTTTACATTTCTGTCCTTTATCCCTATGACCTTTAAAAGAGATACCATATAACTTCTGTGAACACGGAAAAAACCGTCTGCTTTAAGTTGGTTTTCAAGATCGTTAAGCTTGGCCCGCATCTGATAATTTCCCGAAACGGTATAAACGATGACATTCTGATTTTGCGACTCAATATAAATTATATCCGAATATTTTATACGATACTCTCCATCATTGTTTTTTATCCATAGGTATTTTTCATTGGACATTTTTTTGATAACATGATCTATAACTTCACGGATATCGCTGACTGATGCCGGCTTTGTGAGATATCTGAGAGCATTTACCTCATAACCTTTGAGTGCATATTCTATATGTCCGGTCAAAAAAACTATATACACGTTTTCACTGAGTTCCCTCAATTTTCTTGCAGTTGAGATTCCGTCAAAACCCGGCATTTCTATATCAAGAAATACAATATCAAACCCCGTCTGTCTAAAGCTTTTCAATAGTTCTGAACCGTTTAAAAATTCATAAGTCACTAAATCCAAACTGTTATAAAACCTGTCAATAATATCGGCAACTTCATTAATAAAATCTTTTTCATCATCACATATTGCAATTCTCATAATCTGTTCTCACTTTCGCAGTTTTTATACAGTCAATTTTCTTATAAAAACAGTATATATCATAATAAAAAAATTGTCAAACATATTGTTAATTTATGTGCCTGACTATAAATTGCAATATAAAATGTCCGTGAAATTAAGCGACATTTAGTTTTAAGATAAACTCATTGGATGATAATCCGCCAAAAATACGTCGAGGGTAATTGTTAATCCAATGCTCAATGAGTTTAATTCTCTTTAGGGAGAATTTGCTTATATCCGCCCCCTTTGGAACAAATCTTCTGATAAGCACATTTTGTCTTATTTTGCTTGTTAATTTTTAGCTCTATTTTTATTTGAAAATTGTCGTTTTTGAATAAATTTTGTCCATATTCTATTTTGAAATCATCGTAAATGTAGAAAGTAAATGCTGTTGCCCTGATGTCTTTTTTGAAGGTCTTGACTTTTGCTTGCGAAAGTGGTGTAATTAACATGGATATTTATGTAAAGGAGCTGTAACAATGCCTGTTGCAATTAAGTTCATAGACTTGTTTTGCGGAATTGGTGGTATCAGGTTGGGTATGGAGTCACAAGGGTTCAAATGTGTTTTTTCATGTGATATAAACCATGAGTGCCGGCGTACTTATGAAACCAATTTTCACGAAACACCACAAGGAGATATAATCGGTATTGATGAGCATAATATACCCGATCATGACATACTATGTGCCGGTTTTCCTTGCCAGCCTTTTAGTATTTCAGGCAAACAAAAGGGATTTAACGACACAAGAGGCACTTTGTTTTTTGAAATATGTAGGATTATAGAAGAGAAAAAACCAAGGGTTGTGTTTCTTGAAAATGTCAAGCATCTCGTTCATCATAATCATGGGAACACTTTGAATGTTATCCTTGAAAAGTTATCCGATTTGGGGTATATAGTCAGATGGCAAATTCTCAATGGTTCGGATTTTGGTGTTCCTCAAAACAGAGAAAGAATAATTATCGTTGGAACTCTAAAATCCGCTTTTGATTTTGATAAAGTTCAAAAAAAGAATCGTGTTGTTCTTAAGGATTTTTTAGACAAAGAGGGAGATTTTGAATTTCTTTCTCCTGACGAATATACTCTGATCGAAAACCCGAAAGAACAACCGGTATCCGGTCTGATTTTTGTGGGATACAGAAACAAGTCTATCAGAAAGGTAGGAGTTAGACCGGGTACAGAACATCTATCACGAGTACATAAGCAACCTAACAGAATTTATTCTGCTAATGGCATTCATCCGACACTCCCTTCGCAAGAATCATCGGGAAGATTTTTTATCCTAACCGATGATAATAGAGTGCGAAAATTGACAATAGCTGAGTGTTGGCGAATTATGGGATTTCCTGAATCATACATCAAAGTTAGTTCTATTGGTGAACAATACAGACAGTTAGGAAATTCTGTATGCGTACCCATGATTGAAGCTGTTGCCGCTGAAATAAATAAACAATGTTTTGGAGGTAAAACATAAATGTCTAACCATTCAGATATTGTGAACAGCATATACCAAGAAGCCTTAGAAATGACTGCGAACAACGATTATACCACTACGCTTGAAAAAGATATTAAAACATATGTTGAGCAGATCGTTGAAAGGTCTGAAACAAATAAGGGATTATTGGCTGTGCTTACAACGTTACTTGTTCATAAAATTGTTGATCCTGAGCAAGATATCAGATATCATCAAGCTCAGTTAAAAAACGGGTTTGCCGGCAGAGGAATAGACCAAAACTATATAACTCCATTCATGAAAAGAGTACACTTTCCCTCAATGGCTGAGTCCGGTTGGCTTACTCGGTCTTTGGAACAAGCACAACCGTATGATTTGAATTATCCGGGAAAAATAAAGCCCGAAACCGTAAAAAAGGCTTTCCTGAATATTATTGATCAAGTGCAAAATAATGGGCTTGAATCAAAAACCGTTTTACTGTATTTTTTTAAGCTGCTTATAAAGCAACGGGATAGCATAAATATCGAACTTGCAAAACCGCATAGCCTTTCTATTTCACAAATCATCGAGCTGTTAAAAAAACATTTTACCTGTAAGTATTCGTGTTCAGGTGCTTCTCGCTTACCAACACTTGCAATTTACGCTGCATATAAGTGTATGATGTCTCAAGTGGCAAGGTATCATGATAAGATTCTCTGCCCTTTAGAATCACATAACTCAGCAGATGCACAATCAGGAAGAATAGGCGATATTGATATAAATAATGCTAACGGAACAGCATTTGAAGGTGTTGAAATAAAGCATGAGATACAGATCACTGCACAACTTGTTGAAGATGCATACGAAAAATTCAAAATATATAATACAGATAGATACTACTTGCTTACTACAGCTAATATGGACTCAGCTGATTGGGATGCAATAGACAACGAAATAAAGCGAATTGCTCAGATCCATGGATGTCAAGTCATTGTTAATGGCGTATATTCTTCCTTAAAATATTATTTGAGATTGGTTAATGATCCTGCTGAATTTATAGACTATTATGTTGAACTCCTCAAAGTAGATGAAACTGTCAAATTTCAACATAAGACTGCTTGGAATGATATTATCAGTAAAGGATTATAATAAACAATAGCCTATTGTTACACCTGTTATCCGTCTCACACAAGTCCATTTCAGCATTATGGCACATACTCTGAATAGAATATTCTTTTGACAAAACAATTTTTATAGATCCTTTTAATTTTCAGAAAAAAAACAGTTTGTTATACAGCACAATCAATGCATAATATAACAAACTGTTTCTACATATTTATCCGGCATTCTTTCTTGCCTTCTGAGCCTTGATAACCTTAAGTCTTGAAAATTCCTCTCTGTCCTTCTCCTCAAGTGCATCGGAAATGAACTTAACGGCTTCCTCAAACCTCGGTATCATAATATTTTTAAGTGCGTTCGCTCTTTTCTGAGTTTTCTTGATAGCATCCGCAAGGCGGTAGACACTGTTTTCAACCTCGGCAAGCTCGGCGGTCAGCAATTTAACCTCACGAAAACTCGCATAAGCCTCATCAATGGCAGGATTCGTCATTTGCAGACCGTAAAAAAGCTCCGGCTCGGTTTCATCTATTGTCACAATGGGTATCTCGACACCCATTACGCTTCGATAACTCAGCTTAAGTGTGTCCTCCTCGGGTACGGATTTTGCAATATCATCAATAAAACCCATTGCTATATTTGCTTTCTGCAATGCAAGATATGCCTTGCTGTAGGTTACATCTATCTTATCCTGTATCTCCGATGCCCTGTCTATAAGCGTCATCATCTCACGTACAAGAATATTTCTTTTTTTATCAAGAAGCTCATAGCCTGTTCTGGCAAGGGTAAGCGACTTTTTATTTGCCATCAGATTACCCTTGGTGGGTACTGCTGCCATTATTGTTCACCTCCACAAGCTCTACTCTTCCTTGGTTCTGCCCGCCGCTCCTCCGATACTGTCAAAGGTAATCTGTTCCGGATCGTCAATGTAATGCTCATCAAGAAGGGCATCGTCAACACGGTCAAGCTCAGACCTCGGTAATGTCGAGAGCAGCTTCCAGCCAAGATCAATACTTTGCTCAACGGTTCGGTTTTCATTGAATCCCTGATTAACAAAATGCTGCTCGAAAAGCTTACCGAACTCAATATATTTCTTATCTATCGGTGACAATTCTTCCTCACCGATAACGCTTGCAAGGGAACGTGCATCCTGCACCCTCGCATATGCCGCAAAGAGCTGATTTGCAAGCGGCTGATGATCCGCTCTTGTATAGCCCTCGCCTATACCGTCTTTCATAAGTCTTGAAAGTGACGGAAGTACTGATACCGGCGGATAGAAACCCTGTCCCTCAAGGCTGCGGTCAAGAACTATCTGTCCCTCCGTTATATATCCCGTAAGGTCGGGAACCGGGTGCGTAATATCATCATTAGGCATTGTAAGTATAGGAATCTGAGTAACAGATCCTGTACTTCCCTTAACCATACCTGCACGTTCATAAAGTGATGCAAGGTCGGAATAAAGATATCCCGGAAATCCCTTTCTTCCCGGAATCTCTCCCTTGGAAGAGGAAAATTCACGCAATGCCTCGGCATAGGACGTCATATCCGTCATTATTACAAGGACGTGCTTATTACATTCAAACGCAAGATATTCGGCAGCGGTAAGGGCACATTTCGGCGTAAGTATACGTTCTATTATAGGATCATTTGCAAGGTTTAGGAACATTACAACCCTTGAAAGTACTCCGCTTTCATCAAAGCTTCTGCGGAAATAATCGGCAACATCATTCTTAACACCCATAGCGGCAAACACTATGCAGAAATCATTTGCCTCAGAATCCGATATTTTTGCCTGTCTTACTATCTGCACGGCAAGCTCGTTATGCTTCATACCCGAACCGGAGAATATAGGAAGCTTCTGTCCTCTTATAAGCGTCATAAGTGTATCTATTGTTGAAATACCCGTATTAATGTAGTTTCTCGGATAAATTCTTGAAACAGGGTTCATAGGCGTTCCGTTTACATTTGCTCTTTTTTCGGGATAAACAGAACCGAAACCGTCTATCGGATCCCCCGCTCCGCTGAAAACTCTTCCCAGAATTTCGGGCGAAAGTGCAAGTTCCATCGGGCGGCATTTTAGCCTTGTACGTGTATTGTCAAGGGAAATGGATTTTGTTCCCTCAAATACCTGAACAACAACACGCTTACCCTCTATCTGAACTATTCTGCCGTGACGAAAACTTCCGTCATCAAGGCGAATATCAACCATTTCCTCATATGAAGCACCCTCTACATCGTCAAGCACAATAAGGGAACCGTTGATTTCCTTAACACCGACATAATCGAGAATCATTCATTTCACTTCCTTCTTAAGTGTATAAATAAACCGTATTCAAAATCAGCCTGCTGACAATGCAGCAAAAGCCTTATCCATTTCATCAATAAGCTCGTCAAACATTTCCGGCTTATTGTTCGGAATATCATATTTCATCTTTGCAAGCTTTTCAAAAAGTCCGAGAGATATTATATTTGAAATAGGAATAGCCGAAGCTATGACCTTTTTTGATTTTTCATAGAGATGAAGTATAGCTTTCATCATAAGTTTCTGCTTTTCAAGCGGTACGAAGGTATCCTCCGCATGGAATGCATTCTGCTGCAAAAATCCTACTCTTATTGCCTTTGCGGTTTCTATGACCAGCTTCTGATCATCCGGAAGTACGTCCGAACCGATAAGCTTTACTATCTCCATAAGTGAGCTTTCCTCATGCAGAAGAGTTGTTATCTTATTACGGTATTTTATGAAATCCTCACCGAGGTTTTCCCTGAACCACGGGTCAAGATCGGTAAAATATTCACTGTAGCTGTTCATCCAGTTTATAGCCGGATAATGTCTTGCATATGCAAGCGATTTATCAAGTGCCCAGAAGCAGCGGGTAAAACGCTTGGTATTTTGAGTTACAGGCTCCGAGAAATCCGAACCCTGCGGTGATACGGCTCCTATTATCGTAACCGAGCCTTCTTTTTCGCTCAGGGTCGTAACTCTTCCTGCTCTTTCATAAAATTCCGAAAGTCTTGACGGAAGATATGCCGGAAAACCTTCCTCTGCGGGCATTTCCTCAAGTCGTCCGGAAATTTCTCTGAGTGCCTCCGCCCAACGTGAGGTTGAATCAGCCATTATGGCGACATGATAACCCATATCACGATAATACTCTGCGAGTGTAAGACCCGTATAAATTGAAGCCTCACGAGCGGCAACAGGCATATTTGAAGTATTTGCTATAAGTACGGTACGGTCTGTCATAGGTCTGCCCGACTTCGGGTCGATAAGCTCCGAAAACTCGTCAAGTACCTGACTCATCTCATTTCCGCGTTCACCGCAGCCGACATATACTATTATATCCGCATCACACCATTTGGCAAGCTGGTGCTGACTCATTGTTTTACCCGTACCGAAACCTCCCGGTATAGCGGCAGTACCGCCCTTTGCTATCGGGAACATAGTATCCATTACTCTCTGCCCGGTTATAAGCGGAATTGTTGCCGGTAGCCGTTCAAGGCAAGGCCGTGCCTGTCTTATAGGCCATGTCTGACAAAGCGTAAGCTCATGCTCAACTCCCTTATCGTCCTTTATAACCACAACAGTATCCTTGATACGATATTTTCCGTTCGGTTCCGTCCTGACGACAACCCCCTCAAGTGTCGGAGGCACAAGGCAGCGGTGTTCTATTATCGCCGTTTCCGGACAGGTCGCATAAATCATACCGCCCTTTACCCTGTCGCCGGGTTTTATCTTTATTTTTACATTCCAATATCTGTTAAGATCCAAAGAGGATACCGACGCTCCTCTTGAAATAAACGAACCGCTTTGCTCCTCTATCGCCTTAAGCGGACGTTCTATACCGTCAAAAATATTATCAATTATTCCCGGTCCCAAAAGTACATTCATTGGTGCCCCTGTTCCGTATATCGGATCGCCGGGTTTCAGTCCGGTTGTTTCCTCATAAACCTGAACTGTAGTAAACTTATCGTTGATACCGATGATTTCTCCGACAAGACGGGCTTCACCTACATAAACCATTTCCATCATGGAAAAGCTTCTGGTGTTCCTCACGGTAACAACAGGACCGTTTATACCATAAATAACGTCATTTGTTTCCATTAAAACTCATCCCATCTTTTCTTTTTATTCGGTAACCTTCAGACCCGAGTTTTCACAGAACCATTCATGCTGTTCCTCAAGCCTTGTATCAAGCGTTTCATCAATAAGCAATCCGAGACTGCGGCTTTGCCCTGTCATTCCTCCGATAACAATATCTTCGGATGTCTGTATTTCACACTTTTTACCCGAAAATGCCTTAAGTATACTATCCTTAAGCTTCATATCCCTGCTGCTTATTTTTATCACAACATCATCGGCATCAAGCTTTTCGGAAATCAAAGCCGCACTTTTTTCGAGCGATTCGACATACTTATCGGTCTTTACATATTCAAGAAGCTTTTTTTCGGCTTCATCAAATACCTCCTGCTCAATCTCTCTGCGGCGGATAAAGTTCTTTTTCCTGCTTGCATTTTCAGCCTTTGAAAACTCGGCAGCCACACGCATCCTGATATCGCTCATTTCCTTTTGTATAAGAACATAGGCCTCTCTCAGACCTTCCTCCTCAGCCTTGTTAAGCTCCTTTTCCTTAAAATCCTCGGCTTCGGATTGTATTTTGGTACGCTGAGCCTCAGCGTATTTCTCTATTGCCTTTAAAAAATTATCTGTTTTGCTTACAGTATCAGGCATAATTCCACCTCCGAAGGCTTAAATCTTGACTCCTATTGCTTCACGGACATAACGTGTTATGGAATCCTTTGCTCTTCCGCTTCCGTGTCTGTCCGGTATCTCCACTATAAGAGGCTGCTTGCGGTTAAGCTTCAGGTCATACACAAGCTCGGGACAAAGCTGTACAAGCCTTTCCGTCATAAGTATAACCGCAACATCCTCCATATCCATCGCCTTTGTCAGAGCCTCTCTGACCTCATGATCCTCATGGACTACAACTCCGTCTATACCCGCAAGGTGCATACCCATCATTGTATCCACATTGTCGCTTATTAAATAGAATTTCATAAGCTCACCCTTTTCAAAATCAAGCGTTGCTGATGATAAGAATAGAAACAAGAAGTCCGTACAGAGCAACACCTTCACCGAGTGCAACGAAGATAAGAGATTTACCGAAAGCCTTCGGGTCCTCGCTTGTCGCACCGATTGCAGCAGGTGCAGCACCGCCGACTGCGATACCGCCGCCGATACCGGAAATACCCGTTGCAAGTGCGGCAGCTATCATTGAGATACCCTTGTTCAGATCAGGGCTTGCAGCCGCAGCGGCAGCTTCGCTCGGAGCAGCCATTACAACCATTGACGTCACAAGACAAAGAGTTCCGACAAACGCAAATGAAGCAATCTGTCTTATAACAGCGGACTTACGTGTTTTTTTACCCTTAAGTACATCCTTGTAGGTAAAATAAACAGAAGCAACCAAAAAAACTACCGGTACTGCAAGTAATACATATTCCAACATAATCAATTCCTCTTTCTTTATTTATTTTTTATAGGACTGCGGTCACAATATTCCGCTCGTCCTATTTCTCACTTTTTTTAACCGTTATCGGGTTGAACTCTCGTCCCTCACCGATATAGAAACGACTGAATATTTCGTAATAGTCAAGTCTTAATACCTGTATTGCAACAAGTAAAGCTTCGAGTGCCATTACTATTCCGTTTCCTATAATGACTACTATCGTATATCCGACCACTCCGCCTACCATCTCAGCAAGTGTGAATACAACCAGCATCATACCCGCATGAACAAGTATATAAGCTCCTACTCTCAAAAATGACATTGTGTTTGTAACATAGCTCAGGCACATTTCAAAAAGCTCAAAGAAACTCTGCATGAAATATTCTCCCCAGCTTTCAGGCTGCCATTTTTTCCTGCCCGAGCAAAGCTTTCCGAGCGGCTCACGCATGAACATAAGAATAAGCGGTATCACTATCAGTACCACAATATACACCGTATTCATTATCGGAATGTTAAGGAACATCGTGCATACAAGCCCGAACACAAGAGATACATAAAATACAAATCCCGATATGCCGTTTGCACCGAACAATGCACTTTCCATATCATGCCGTCGGAACGACGATACAATATTGAGAAGCATTGATATTGCTATCGCAATAAATCCCAGAGCAACCGAGCCGTAGATTATCATATTTATAGTTTCCGGCTCCATAACCTCAACAAGCTTTCCGTCAATTCCGAAAAGTGCTTTATACACGGGGTTGAGAGCTTCTTCAAAGCCGAACACCGAACCGTAAAGAAATCCGAATATCATACCCGATATTCCGCACGGAACAAGTATCCGTCCTATTTCCATTTTTTTCAGCTTCCACATCAACGCTCCGACTATCGCAACAACAAGTCCCTGTCCCATATCGCCGAACATTATTCCGAAAAACAATGTATAGGTAAATGCAACCATAGGCGTAGGATCAATCTCATCATAGTTTGGCAAGCCATACATTCTGACATAAAACTCATACAGCTTTATAAAAGGCGGATTTTTCAATATTACCGGCGGAGAGTGCTTAAGCTCCTCCTTACCGTCACTGAGGGAATATTCTATACTTCTTATATCATCAAGACGTTTTGTAAAATATTCTTCCTTATCCGCAGGTATCCAGCCTATAAGAATAAAGTTCTTATGATACTTGTATACATATCTCTTTATCACATGATAGGACTCCAGTTCTTCAAGCTTACTGTAGTACATCATGCACTTTTCCTTTTCGGCTGTCCAGAATATATTTATTCTTTTTTCTATTTCTTTTCCCTTTTCCTTAAGCTCACGCAGCTCTCCGTCAAGGGTTTTGAGATATTGTTCAGGGGTACCGGCTATTTTGGGAACCTCCAGTTTTTCAAAATAAAGTGAGGAGAATATTCTGTCTATATCCTCCTTATTTATTATCGGAGCAAAATAAGCTCCCCAACAATGGGTATCATCCTCCGTACACGGTATAAACAAGACATAGGGGTTATCGATCTTTGCGAGCTTATTCATGCTTTCCTTCGGAAGTCTTCCGAAGGAAGGTGTGATATACTTACATTTATTAATTTCCGTAAAATCAATATCGCTCCCGACAAAATGCCCTACCTGCTCTATTTTTCTCAAGCAGTCATCCGTTTCCTGTTTATTACGAAGTCTGTCATTCAGAAGCTCCCCGAATTTCTTTGTTATAAATTTGACATACTTAAGTACGCCGCTGTCGCTGACCGTAAAATTCTCCGGCTTCTCGTATTTCAGTTCAAAGCCCATCATACCGGCTGCATTTTTCATCTCCTGAAGCGGAGATGAAAAAGGATTTTTGTCATTCAGCGGAATAAAATCCTTTGTATCGGAATAAAAGGACATTGCATCATCCGGATGAAACACTCCGGAATCTCCGCAGAACTTGATAACCTTATCAAGCTCAGACATCATACCGATTATGCTTATGGCTTTAACCGGCTTAACAGACACATAACCACCTCCTCATCTGACAAGCAGTTTATTCTTTTCCTCAGCGGACAGGCCGTAGCGTGTCGCTTCTATTATATTTATTATATTTGAAAGCTCTATTTCCATAAGATATATATATGATATCATTACTATCGTAGGATTGGGCGAAAGCCTTAAATGATGTATGCAATACGTACTCAAAAGAACATCAGCCATCTGTGATGTATCATTATACCGAAGCTTTGACATAAGCTTTCCAAGATAGGTGGAGCGTGCAATATTAAATACCTCTTTCGGGTCGGCGGCCGAACAAAGCTCATCAACCGTCCTATTTGAAAGCTTTCCGCACGGAATAAGCAGCGGGCGTATTCTTTTCTCATCATACCTGAAATATTTTTTCAGCCGCATAATCCTTGAAACATTCCTGAAATCAAACATTGCAAAGAACAAATCCTTCAGTTCCTCACGTTCCCTGCCGTTTCCGAGATTATCTATCGCCTGCGTTATCATACCGTAATTACGGTTATTAAGCTCAGCCTCAAGCAATGCTATGTCAATTTTCTCACCGTCACGGGGTCTGAATTTTTTCAATATCGGCAGATATCCGCTTCCCGAAAGTACTTCAAGCACATCATCATACGACCTGACCGTTGAAAGCCCCTCAAGATTTATTTTTGCAAACTTGCTCATTGAAAGCGGCATCGAATACACATAATCCTCAGCTCTCCCGATATTCAAAAGCGTCAGACAACGTATAATCTGTTCAATCTCCATTTCGGATATAACAAAATCCGAAAACTGAAGTGTTTTATCCTTTGCATATCTTGACAAAGCAAAAATATCATAATATATATTCTGCTTCAGCATCGGTTCAAGCTGTCCCCTGTGAGCGGAATTTTCATCAAGTCCCGTCAAAGCCGTTTTATAGCTCGTGCGGTTTTTCAGATATGCCGCAACCTCTGAAACACTTCTGCAATCCATAAGCTGTTTATAGTCGGTATCTGTAAGTCTTTTGCCGTACATTGCCCGTGCCTTCGCAAGTATCGCATTTGATGCCATTGAAGACGACATCAGTATCACCTCTTTATAAAAAATCACCGCACGGAAAGATCGGTTATACTTTCCCTGTTGTCTGTCAGGCTCCCGATAATACGATTATCCCACGACTCTTTCGACAATCTCATTTACCCATCTGTCCTTATTTGCCGAACAGTTATCATCAAGTGCCTTTATTATCGCGGCGTTTTTCTCCTCAATAAGTGCAAGCTCCTCGTCAGCCTTTTTCTGAATCGTCTGCTCATTTATCTTTATACGTTCCTTGGCTTTTTCGAGGAAATTATTCTTTATTGTTTCCTTGGTACGGATAACCTGCTTTTCATAATCTATCTTACTTTGCCTTACTTCATTCGTAAGACTGCGGGCTTTTTTGTCCATATCAACAATTTTCGCTATCATATCCTCCATAAGCACACCTCCAAAAAACAGCATGGGTATAGAAAGAAAAGAAAGCCCGTTCTTTCTACACCCTGTAACCTTATATTATTATACAACTTCAGCTTTCATTTTACAAGTTAAAAAAACGGGAAATAAATTTAAACCTCTCATAACTTTTTTGACTATTTTAACAATAAAACATCAAATAATAAAAATCAGTTTTTAAGGCTTTGCATGGGGGCCGGTATTCTTCCTCCCCTTGATATGAATTTTGAGGGAGATTTCATATTTACATCCATAATAGGACCGCCGCCGAGCAAACCGCCGAAATTAAGTTCCTCACCTGCTTTTTTGCCGATAGCCGGAATAAGCCGTACAGCAGTTGTCTTTGAATTTACCATGCCGATCGCAGCCTCATCCGCTATTATACCGGAAATTACATCCGACGGTGTATTTCCCGGAATAGCTATCATATCAAGACCGACAGAGCAGACCGCCGTCATAGCTTCGAGCTTTGTCAGCGTAAGTGTCTTGCTTCTTGCCGCATCTATCATTCCCGCATCCTCGGTAACAGGTATAAATGCACCCGAAAGACCTCCAACGTGAGAAGATGCCATAACTCCGCCTTTTTTAACTGCATCGTTAAGGAGTGCAAGACAAGCTGTTGTTCCATATGCTCCACACTCCTCAAGACCCATCTCTTCAAGTATATGTGCAACCGAATCACCTATTGCAGGTGTCGGTGCAAGCGAAAGATCCACTATACCAAATGGCACACTGAGACGCTTTGACGCCTCGCCCGCCACAAGCATACCCGCACGGGTTATTTTAAATGCGGTCTTCTTTACTATATCGGCAATCTCCGTTATATTGCATTCCCCTGCCTTTGCCACAGCAGCCCTTACAACTCCCGGTCCCGATACCCCGACATTTATAACACAATCGGGTTCTCCCGGACCGTGGAATGCTCCCGCCATAAAGGGATTATCCTCGGGTGCATTACAGAAAACAACAAGTTTTGCCGCACCTATACATTCACGATCAGCCGTAAGCTCCGCACTTTTTCGGATAACCTTTCCCATCTTTGCGACGGCATCCATATTTATTCCCGCCTTTGTTGTTCCTATATTTACGGAGGAACAAACTCTTTCCGTCATTGCAAGAGCCTCGGGAATACTCTCTATCAGTGCATAATCACCCGGTGCAAAGCCCTTATGGACAAGTGCACTGTAGCCACCGACAAAATTCACTCCGACCTGCAAGGCAGCTTTATCGAGGGTTTCTGCAAATTTAACGGGATTTTTTGTCGGGCAGGCTGCCGCAAGCATTGCTATCGGTGTGACCGCTATTCTTTTGTGAATAATCGGTATCCCGTAATCCTTACTTATGCTTTCGCCCGTTCTGACAAGATCCTTTGCGTATCTGCATATCTTGTCATAAATCTTCCCGCACGCCCTGTCTATATCCTCATCTATACAGTCAAGAAGTGATATGCCCATTGTAATTGTTCTGACATCAAGATTTTCATTGTCTATCATATTGATAGTTTCAAGTATATCATGTGAATTTATCATCGAATTAATTCCTTTCCTTTTTGCAATGCTCAGATTTTATGCATGGCATTGAATATATCCTCATGCATCACATGAATTTTTACTCCCTTTTCCTCTCCCTTTTCGGTCAGCTTATCCACAAGTTCGGAAAACGGTATTGTGCTATGGCTGATATCGACAAACATTATCATGGCAAACATCCCCTGAAGCACCGACTGTGTTACCTCAACAATATTTACTCCTACCTTTGCACATTCTCCCGATACTGCGGCAAGTATTCCGACATTATCCTTTCCAAGAACGGTTATAACTGCATTCATAAACTCAGACCTCCAAAATTCGCATATAATAATTATCCTATTTTCGCCCCGTATTGTCAAGGGTTTTTGCTCTATTTAATTTTATTTTATAATAATAATTTTCTTTTACGGAAAATATTTTAAAAAAATTGTTTGATTTTCGTACCATTTATCATTTTTTATAATTTAGTTCGTATTTTGTTGGATTTTTTCAATAAGTATTGATGTATAAAATTTTCTTAAGTTATGATATAATTATCCATGGAAAAAAGCGGATAAATTAAATATTTTATTATCCTATTATTTTCCGATAATATGAGTATAAAAAGGATGTGCATTATGAGGTACAGATTTATTTCTGACAGTCATACCCACAGCGAATGTTCCTTTGACGGAAACGACAATGTCATAATGATGTGTGAACAGGCAACCGCAATAGGACTTTATGCACTGACCGTAACAGATCATTGCGAATGTAACGAATACTTTGAAAAAAATGTACGGGATGATATTACACGTTCGATTTTTCAGACATCAAAGGCAAGAGCAATGTATCACGATCGGCTCCATGTATACACCGGCATTGAGCTCGGACAGCCGACTCAGGACATTGAGGCGGCCAATGATGCACTTTCCTTATGGGAGTACGATTTCGTTCTCGGTTCACTGCATAATCTGAAAAATGAACAGGATTTTTATTTTCTTGAATACAACAGGGAAAATGCATATTCTCTGCTTGACAGATACTGCGATGAGCTTCTTGAGCTTGCACAGCAAAACCTTTTCGATTCACTTGCACACCTTGACTATCCTCTCAGATACATTACAGCAAATACCGGACTTAATCTTGATTTACGGCATTTTTATGAAAAAACGGATGAAATTCTCAAAACGCTCGCAAAAAATGACAAGGCACTTGAAATAAATACCTCCGGTCTTCGTCAAATTATAGGAAGAACGCTTCCCGACATGAATATCGTAAAACGCTTCCGTGAGCTTGGCGGAAAATACATTACTCTCGGTTCTGATGCACACCGTTGGGGTGATATAAGCTCCGGCATAGAGGAGGGTCTTGATATGCTTCATGAATGCGGATATACGCATTTTACCGTTTTTGAAAAAAGGAAACCTAAGCTTCTTCCCATTCTGTAAAATAACGGGAATGCCCGATCTTTTTCCCCGATAATTAAAATATAAGCTTCCGGACAAATTACGAAAAAGTGCTTTAGAATCTGCCGGAAATAAGGCCGGATTAATTTTTCTATATATCATTGTAATAAAAGCAATTTTGTATTATAATACAATCATTAAAGTAAATGGAGGAATAGAAATGATAAGAGAAATTTCAAAGTCAATAAAGTATATCGGAGCAGACGACCCCGATATCGACCTTTTTGAAAGCCAGTACGATGTACCTGAGGGAATGTGTTATAATTCATATATCATTCTTGATGACAAAATCGCCGTGCTTGATACGGTTGACAAAAGAGTAACCGACGAATGGCTTGCAAACCTTGACAAGGTTCTTGACGGCAGAACACCGGATTACCTTGTGATAAACCACCTTGAACCTGACCATTCTTCAAATATTATGAAGATTGCTGAAAAATATCCGAAAATGAAGCTTGTGGGCAATGCGAAAACCTTTGCAATGCTCCCTCAGTTCTTTGATTTCGATATCGAGGGAAGAACTGTTGCCGTAAAAGAGGGAGATACAATAGACCTCGGCTCACATAAGCTTACATTCTGCATGGCACCTATGGTACATTGGCCCGAGGTCATGGTGACATATGAGCAGACAGAGGGTGTTCTGTTTTCGGCGGACGCATTCGGAAAATTCGGTGTGATGGATGCGGCTCCCGATGATTGGGCTTGTGAGGCAAGAAGATATTATTTCAATATCTGCGGAAAATACGGTATGCAGGTACAGGCTCTCCTGAAAAAAGCGAGTGTCCTTGATATAAAGACCATTTGTCCGCTCCACGGTCCTATCCTCAGTGAAAACCTCGGATATTATATAGGTCTTTATGACACTTGGAGCAAATACGAACCGGAAACCGAGGGTATCTTTGTAGTATATTCATCCATTCACGGGAATACAAAGCAGGCAGCACTGAAGCTTTATGATATGCTCAAAGAGAGAACGGATAACAAAATCGCAATTTCCGACCTTGCAAGGAGCGATATGGGCGAAAACATTGAGGATGCCTTCCGCTACAGCAAGATGGTTATGCTTTCCCCGTCCTATGACGGCGGCATTTTCCCGATTGCCAATGATTTTCTGCATCACCTGCTGATAAAGGGCTTCAAAAACAGAAAGGTTGCCATTGTGGAAAACGGATCATGGGCACCCTCCGCCGGAAAGGTTATGCGTGAATATTTTGAAAAGATGAAGGGTATCGAGCTTTGCGATGTAAGTGTGACGATAAAATCAACACTTAAGGACGACACAATAAAAAAGCTTGAAGAGTTGGCTGATGCCGTGGTAAAAATGTAAAATAATAAAACAATCGGATTAACCCCTGACCGGAATTATCCCCGGTCAGGGGTCATCGTTTATATTTATCAAAAATATCATGTCACGCACAGCCTACCCGTTCTGTTCTTCGGACTTCAGATTTACCCTTAAAGTACGCCTTTCCTCATTCTTAAGTATCTTAACCGCTGTGTGGTCTATCTTATGGTCGCTGTCAAAAAAACCGTTTGCAAGATCAATGTAATGATACATTCTATGCTCAGGTGCATCAAACAGGGTTGACAAACAATCCTCATATTCAAGTTCACTGCCGACCGTTATATACAGATATTTACTGCCGCTATTAACACCGGAAACAATATAGGCCACCATTTTTTGATCGGTTTCATTATCAAATTCGTTTATTGTTAAACCATCAACGTTATAATAATTCATCGCCATGGATTCACAATCGGGAAGAAAAAAGTTTCTGTTCGTCTGTGTATCATCTTCCGAGAGCGGGTCAATTTTATGATCCTTTTCAATCTCATGTGTACTCAGATTGAAAAATTCATAGCTTATCCCGTCATCCGAATCATTCCATGTCGGGTCAACATGGTACCAACCGTCATCAAGCTCCACAAGGTTCCACATATGCCTTACATCATTGGCATATCCCTTTACCGAATAAGCCGATATTCCCGCCTTTGACAGCAGAATATGCAGTGCCTTGGAATATCCCTCGCAAACGGCGGAGCCTTCCACTATTGCCCCGTATGAGGTGAAATACTGCCATCCGTCTGAAATGGTGCTTACACCGTCAGCATATCTGCATTTGTTCAGAAGCCTGTCATGCAGAAGCTTTTCCTTATTGTAGTCACCTTCAAGTTCATCTATTCCGTCAAGCAAATCATTGACCTCATAGGACATACGCTCTATATAATCATCACATTCCTCGGCAGACAACTGAGAATAACACTCAACAACTGTATTTCCATCGTCATATGCATATCCGAATGTATTGTTTATCCAAAAAATTTCGGGATGATCGGTCATAAACGCATCCAATACATATTTAACCGAAGCCTCGGACATTTCAACACCCGATACCACAACATATTCAGTCCTATGGTATCCTTTTTCATTCTCTTCTTCATCAATACAATACAAATTTCTGTTAAGCTTATGGTACAGATACCTCTGGCTGTCATCACCGAGTGCATTATACCCGTAATCACAATCAGTACCGGAAGCATCGTCCGCAGTCATCTCTATCCTGCCCTCAACATCATTATATGATGAAGCTTTGCCTTTAGCCGGATCTATACTTACTGCCTCTAATCCCTGTTCATCTCCATTATTTAAACAATCAATCATAAGCAATACACAGGAAACGATAAGAGTCAGAGAAAAACCAAAAAACAAGGTATACAGTATTCGGGATATATACTTTCTCATACTATCACTCTTTATCCGCATCTATAATACCGGAGCCGCTGTCGGCGGCGGCTTTTTATTGTTTTTTCGCCTTGTTCTGTGAGGCATCCTTCTGCTGATATGCCTGAAGTCCCGAACGTGTCTTTTTAAGATCGGCAAGGTTTTTGCTAAGCTCGTCATCCGCTTTTTTCATGATCGAGTCAATATAAGTGTTTGCCGCTTTTTTTATCTGTGCTGCCTGATTATTGGCATTGAATATTATTTCCTTTGCCTTTTCCTGAGCCTGCCTTACAATTTCACTTTGCTGAACCATGGCTCTTGCTCTTTCCTCGGCTGCCTGAACTATACGCTCGGCTTCATCCTTGGAATTATTGATTATGTTTGTCCTGTCTGCCGCAATACTTTTAGCCTGCTTTACCTCAATCGGCATATTCGTCCGCATCTCGTCTATTATTTCCCTCAGCCTTTCGGTATTTACAACCGTCTTTCCTCCGCTCAGAGGCAGTGTAAAAGCATCGTCAAGCACTCCCTGAAGGTCTTCAATAAGCATATCAATTTTCATTTTCAATTTCTCCTTTGCCTTATTCTTTTCAATATTTCATCTTGTACACATTCCGGAACGAACGGGGAAATATCCCCCCCGAGAAGTCCGACCTGCTTTACTATGCTCGAACTGAGATACATATTTTCGGCACTTGTCGTTAAAAATACTGTTTCTATCTCACTGTTGAGTTTATTGTTGGTCAGGGCCATCTGAAATTCATATTCAAAATCCGAAACAGCCCTCAGTCCCTTTACTATGGCATCCGCATCATGTTCCGCCGCAAAATCAACCAGAAGCCCGTCAAAGCCGGCTATCTCGATATTGGGTATATCGGAGACTGATTTTCTCAGAAGCTCCATTCTCTCCTCAATCGTGAACCACGGACTTTTTGCAACATTCACAAGAACGGCCACTATTACCTTATCGAAAATTTTCGATGCCCTTTTTATAATATCAATATGACCGTATGTTACCGGGTCAAAGCTTCCCGGGCAAATCGCTGTTGACATTCAAAATCACTTCCTGTTCTTCATCGGACACAGCATATATGCTTATCATTATCTTGCCGTAACGATAGCTTTTTTTAAGCCTGAAGTTCCCCGCCGACTGTGATAATTTTTCCTCCCTCGGATGCTCGCATATGATATATCCCGACGATTTTGTTATCCCCGGTACAAGCTCCATTGCCCTCTGCAAAAGTCCTGTTCCATATGGCGGGTCAAGAAAAACAATATCGAATTTCTCCCTTGTCCCTGCCATAAAGGAAATTGTATCGGATGCTCTAACCTGCGTCTTATCCTCAAAGCCGCATATTTCTATATTTTTCTTTATCATATTGAGGGATTTTTTGCTGTTGTCAATGAAATATGCCTTTTCGGCACCCCTGCTTACAGCTTCTATCCCCATTTGTCCCGACCCTGCAAAAGCATCGAGAAATACACATCCCTCAATATCAAACTGTATTATACTGAATACCGATTCCTTAACGGCATCTGCTGTCGGGCGTACATCATCACCATTCGGTGTTTCGAGTCTTCTGCCCCTTGCACTTCCTGTTATAACTCTCATAAAGCACTTTCCTTTTTCAACGGAGTCCACCGATTCCGGCATAAATATATAAAAATTCATTTTATATATGCCGGGCAACTCCCCCTCTATTTTATTATCGGAAAAATACGGAAAAATGTCAATAGCTTTTTTGCATATCCATAAAAAATTATTCCACGGGTTTATCATCACTATTCACAAGCGTGACATTATCCTCCCCACTGTGGTAATGATTATATACCGATTCCGCCGCAGGTCTTGTTATTCCCTTGACCTGCATGAGTTCCTCTATTTCCGCTGCTTTTATTCTTTCTATTGTCCTGAATCTCAGCATCAGTGCCTTTGCTCTTGTCGGACCGATACCGTCTATATCGGTAAGGCTTGTGGAAAATGAACGCTTGCTGTGCTTTTTTCTATGGTAGCCTATTGCAAAACGGTGAACCTCGTCCTGTATACCGGAAACCAGAGTAAATGCTCTGCGTTTTGAGCTTATAGCTATTTCATGACCCTCGTCCGTTATTGCCCTTGTCCTGTGGTGGTTATCCTTAACCATACCGAAAAGCGGTATATTAAGTCCGAATTTTTCAAGCACGGGCCGCACGGCTGATACCTGTCCCTTACCTCCGTCAAGCAGTATCAGGTCGGGAAGCTGTCCAAAACCCTCGCCGCTGTCGGGATTTTTAAAATATTCCTCAAACCGTCTTGTAAGCACCTCATTCATGGAGCCGTAATCATCCTGTCCGGTAAAACCCTTTATCTGAAACCTGCGGTATGACTTCCTGTATGGTCTTCCGTCCTTATAGACAATCATCCCCGCAACGTTATCACTTCCGGCATGATGTGAAATATCATAGGACTCGATAAATTTCGGCGGCTTTGAAAGTCCGAGAAGCTTTGCAAGCTCATCAAGAGCAGTAAGCTCGTGTCCGAGATGCCCATGCCTCTGTGCAAGACTCTCTGCGGCATTTTCACGGCTCATTTCAATGATACGCATATTATCACCCTTTTGCGGATGATTCAGTTTAACGCCTTTCCCACGCCTTTCACTCAGCCATGCACACAGAAGCTCCTCGTCCTCCGCCTCACCGTCAAGTGACACAATAGGGGGAATATTATCCCTCATCGAATAATACTGCTGTATGAACTCACTCCGCATTGAAGGCAGATCCGGATTTTCTCCGGCATCACGGATAATAAAATCCTCCTTATCATAAAGTCTGCCGTTTTTAAAGCGTATAACCGCAAAGCAAGCCTCCGTTCCCTCGGTTATGACGGCTATGGCATCCTGTTCCTTAACATTTGCCTCAACCACATTCTGCTTTTCGGTTATTTTCCTTACGGCACTTATTCTGTCACGCAGTCTTGCCGCAAGCTCAAAATCAAGATTTTCCGCAGCCTCATTCATTTTTTCCGTCATAAGCCTTATGCAGTCCGCATCCCCCGACTTAAGGAAGCTTATTGCCGCCTCCACACTTTCGTTATAATCCTTCAGGGAAAGCTTCCCGCTGCATGGTGCCGAGCATTGCTTTATATAATAATTAAGACAAGGTCTGCCTTTTCCTATGTCACGGGGGAAAACCTTTCCGCAGCTCGGAAGCCGGAATATCTTTATTGCTTCATCAACCGCATTCCTCGCATACCATGCACTCATATACGGTCCTAAATATTGGGCATCGTCATCTTTCTGCTGCATTTCAAAGCTTATCCTTCTCCATTTATCGTTTGATATCCTTATATAGCTGTATCCCTTATCATCCTTAAGAAGTATATTATATTTCGGCTTATGCTGCTTTATAAGACTGCATTCAAGAACAAGAGCCTCAAATTCGCTCTTGCATATTATATAATCAAAATGGTCTGCATTCATAACCATTCTTCGTACCTTTTCGGAATGATTTCTGTCCGAGCCGAAATACTGACTGACCCTGTTTTTAAGTGCCTTTGCTTTTCCGATATATATTATCTCGTTTTTTGCATTTTTCATTATATATACACCCGGCTTGAGCGGCAGGTGCATAGCTTTTTCTCTGAGCTCATGAATATCCATCCGATCATCTCCTGAAACACAAAGAGAGTGTATTATCTTGAATAATACACTCTCTATTTCGGTCCCGACGGTTTATTACTCAGCAAAGCCTGACTGTACAAGCTTAATAAGGCTGTCAACAGCTGCTTCTTCATCCGCACCGTCAGCAATAACCTTTATGGTCGTACCGCCGACAATACCGAGAGAAAGCACACCGAGAAGGCTCTTTGCATTAACTCTTCTTTCTTCCTTTTCAACCCAGATAGAAGATTTGAACTCATTAGCCTTCTGGATGAAGAAGGTTGCAGGACGAGCATGAAGACCTACCTGATTCTGAACCAATACCTCTTTTACGTACATAACTAAATCCTCCTCAAAAAATTCTACCCCAAAACATAACCTTTATGTGCGGCCGGTTTTATTAATATCTATGCCGCTGTGTATACTGTAATTATAGCACAATTTTAACTTTAATCAACCATTTTCAAAAACTTTTGAGGTTTAAACGATATAAAACGGAGATAAAGCATATTTTTTTGTGCAAAGTAACAATAAAGTTAATTATTATTGTGGCTTTATAACTATTTTAAGGTAAAAAAACAAACAATCTTCAAAAATATACCGCATTTCTGCATATTTTTTCATTGTAATATTTCAATTTTATACACAAACCCTTAAAATTCCCGAAATTTTGTAGATACGCTCAATAGAATTTCAAGAATTTATAAAATTTTTATTTATTTTACCAATAGACAATTTCAAAAAAATAAGTTTTATTTTTAAAAGCGTTCTATTTTTCTGCATATATTCATTTATGTTAATTTTTTATACATATACACATAATTCATTTTGTAGGAAATTACAAATAGCAATTAAAATTTTATATAAGCTGCACAATAATTCATTAATTTTATTTTAATAATAAAATAATGTCGCTTACATGAATTTTAACACAATAATATCCTTATTTGTCATAATCATATTTTTACACATATATAAAAATCCTTGAGAAAACATAACTTTCCTCTGTAGGAAATACGTTGTGCAACGTGTATGATATTAACATTATTATTTTTCGGTTCCGGAAATCTCCGCAAGAAATTTTCTTTCCTCTTGGGTAAGCACGGCGTTTTCAAGCATATCCGGACGCTTTTTGTATGTTTCCTCAATAGATTTTTGCCTCCGCCATTTTTCAATATTGGCATGATGTCCGCTTATAAGTATTTCCGGAATTTCTATTCCTCTCCATACTGCGGGTTTTGTATATTGCGGATATTCAAGCAAACCGTCAAAATGACTTTCATCGCTGAAGCATAAATCATCGGATAATACGCCCGGGACAAGTCTGCTGAGGGAATCCGCAAGCACAAGTGCGGGAAGCTCTCCGCCTGTCAGAACATAATCCCCTATGGATATTTCCTCGTCTATAAATTCATCGAGCACACGCTGATCCACGCCCTCATAATGACCGCATAATATCGTTACATTATCATATTCCGAAAGCTCCCTGAGCCTTGCCTGTGTAAGCTTCTTCCCCTTTGGCGACATAAATATACAATGCGGCTTTTTTCCGAGCGTATCGCATATGTTTTCAATACATAGGGCTATAGGTTCGGCTTTCATAAGCATTCCCATTCCCCCGCCGTAGGTTGTGTCATCCACCTTTTTATGCTTATCAAGTGCAAAATCCCTGAGCTGATGACATATTACCTCGATAATACCTTTTTTTCTTGCCCGTCCGATTATACTTTCACCCATAACGGCTTCGCACATTTCCGGAAACAGAGTAATTATATCAATCCTCATCTTCAAACAACCCACCAAGTATATGCGTATTTATTCTGACAAAGCCGCCGTCCACATCAATTTCCGACACTACCTCGTCAATTTTCGGGATAAGATAATTCTTTCCGTCCCTTGTCACCTGATATACATCATTCGCACCTGTTTGTATTACATCGGTAATTTTCCCGTATTCCTCTCCGCTGTTATCGTCCACTGCAACAAGACCTATTATATCCTGAATAAAATTGACGCCCTCGGGGAGATATACATCATCTCTGTCAAGATATACTATTTTCCCCTTGTACTCCTCTGCCTGCTGAGCCGTGTCTATTCCGTCAAAATGTACAATGGTGATATTCTTATGCACCCTTGCAGACTTTATTTTTAACTCGGTTCCGTCTTTAAGGAATAATCTCTTAAGCTCTGCGATAAAATCAGGTCCGTCACACCACGGATCAATTCTCACCTCGCCCTTAAGAGCGTGTGTTCCCACAATTTTCCCTGCTTCAAGGTATTTCTTTTTCATTACGCACCTCCGCATCCGGCACACATCGGAAAAGGGGTCGATCTAAGCCCGTGCCTGCCGATAACCCTCATTTCCGCTTTTGTCAAGCAGAAAAATCGGGAGCATTGACAAAACGCCGCCGCTCCCCACTCACTTAAAAATCACTCAATCTCAACCTGAATCTTCTCGTCATTTCTTGCGGCAGCAGCCCTCATGACTGTCCGGATAGCCTTTGCTATTCTTCCCTGTCTGCCTATTACCCTTCCCATATCCTCCGAGGACACATGAAGGTGATAAACAACGATACCTTCCTCGTTCTTTTCATCGACTGTAACAGTGATTTCATCGGGATTTTCAACAAGTCCCGAAACTATCGCAACAAGTAATTCTTTCATATTTCCCTCCGCAGGAATAATTATTCGATAATGCCGTTTTTCTTAAGAAGTACCTTGACTGTATCTGTCGGCTGAGCCCCGTTTGCAATCCATTTCTTAACCTTCTCGGCATCAACCTTAAACTCTGACGGCTCAACAAGAGGATTATATGTTCCTATCTCCTCTATGAATCTTCCGTCACGGGGATATCTTGAATCTGCCACTACCACACGATAAAACGGTGTTTTCTTTGCGCCCATACGGCGAAGTCTGATCTTTACTGCCATTTTTCTTAACCTCCAAAATTTGTAACGGTATCATAACCGCTGATTTTTTATATTTCACCGACCATATGTCGGGGAAAAGCTGTTATTTTTTCGGCATTCTGCCCATACCCGGAATTCCTCCGAACGGCATACCTCCAAGCCCCGGCAAACGTTTCCTTTTGCCGTCCTTGCCGCGTGAGTTCATGGATTTCATAAACTTACGCATCTGCTCATACTGTTTCATAAGACGGTTTACGTCCTCTACCTTCATTCCGCTTCCTGCCGCAATTCTGCGTTTGCGTGAAGGATTTATCACAGACGGATCCTCTCTTTCCTTCTTTGTCATAGAGGATATTATTGCCGCTATCCTGTCAAGCTGTCTGTCGTCAAAATCCATTTCCTTTACCTGACTGCCTATTCCCGGTATCTTTGAAAGGATATTTTTCACGCTTCCCATCCTTTTAATCTGGTAAAGCTGCTCATAAAGGTCATTCATATCAAATTTATTCTGCTGGAACTTCCTTGTCATTTCCTCGGCTTTTTTCTGATCAAGGCGGTTTTCCGCATCCTCAATAAGAGTCAGCACATCTCCCATTCCGAGTATTCTCGATGCCATTCTGTCCGGGTGGAAAACCTCAAGGTCATCGAGCTTTTCACCGATACCCGCAAACTTTATCGGCTTTCCCGTGACAGCCTTGACGGACAAAGCCGCACCGCCTCGTGTATCACCGTCAAGCTTTGTAAGAATAACTCCTGTTATATCAAGAAGCTCGTCAAATGACTTTGCCACATTTACGGCATCCTGACCTGTCATTGAATCCACAACAAGAAGTATCTCATCGGGTCTGACCTCCGCCTTTATTTCCTTAAGCTCGTTCATAAGCTTTTCGTCAATATGCAGACGTCCGGCGGTATCAATAATGACTATATCATTTCCGTAGTCCTTTGCCTGAGAAACAGCCTTTTTGGCTATTTCTATCGGATCCCCCTGTCCCATTTCAAAAACAGGAGTTCCTGCCTGACCTCCGACAACCTTAAGCTGTTCTATAGCCGCCGGACGATATACATCGCAGGCTGCAAGCAACGGTCTGTGTCCCTGTTTCTTATACATCTTTGCAAGCTTGGCACTGTGTGTTGTTTTACCCGAACCCTGAAGCCCGCACATCATAATTATTGTCGGCGGCTTTGAGGCAAACCTGATTTTTGTTTCCTCCGAGCCCATAAGCTCGGTAAGCTCCTCATTTACGATTTTTATAACCATCTGTCCGGGAGTCAGGCTTTCCATAACGTCCGAGCCGATTGCCCTTTCCGTAACCTTAGCCGTAAAGTTTTTCGCAACCTTATAGTTTACATCAGCCTCCAGAAGTGCCATACGCACCTCTTTCATGGCACTCTTTACATCATCCTCTGTAAGCTTTCCCTTGCTGCGAAGCTTCCTGAACGCAGCACTGAGCTTTTCCGAAAGTCCTTCAAATGCCAACTGTTTCACCCCTCATCATTCATTAAGCTTATCAAGCCTGTCAAGCTCCGACAGTATCAGCTTGATACTTTCATTTATTTCATCGGAGCGGTATATCCTCATATTTTTCCGATCTATAACATCAACAGCCGTTCTCACGGATCGGAGTCTTTTTCTGATCTCGGAAAACTTTTCCGCAAGACCGAGCTTATCCTCCATTTCAAAAAGAACAGCCTCCGCCCTCTTTATATTATCCCTTACCCCCTGTCGTGAAATACCGAGATTTGCCGCTATTTCTCCGAGGGATAAATCGTCATTGTAGTAAAACTCAAGAGAATCCCTTTGCTTTTCGGTGAGCAAATCGCCGTAGAAATCGAGCAGAAATGCAACTTTCATATCCTTAGCCATTTTTCACGCCCCCTATCAAGCAACTCGTTAAAACTCCCTTGAAGCCGTTTCTGTAAAGCTTTATGCTTTACACTTACCGGACTATTATACTACATTACCAATATTTTGTCAATACCTATTTATGCATAATTTTTCGACCGGATTTTATATAAAGTCGGCTGATCCGACATCATTCAGCTATTGAAATTTTGAATAATTCAATATATAATAACAAAAGAAAAGCCCGCATACTTACGGCTTCTTAAATTTCAGGCAAATTTGTATTTTCAAGGGAGTGTTTATTATAAACAGAATTTTTTCGGGCATTGCGGATTATTTCAAACGCACGGATAAGCTTTTGTGGCTTATAACATTGACAGCAAGCATATACGGCTGTATTCTCATAGCAAGTCAGCAGCGAAGCGGTGATGTCAATTTTCTGCGTTCACAGCTTATGGCTGTAGGGATCGGATATATAGCGGCGGTTATCATATCCCTTATGGATTACAACTTCATAGCGAAATGCTGGTGGCTTATCGGAGGTGTGGCACTCGCCCTTACCGTTGCGGTATTTTTTATAGGAATACAGATAGCCGGTACAGACGATGTAGGTTGGATCCTTCTTCCCGGAGGACTTACATTTCAGCCGTCCGAGCTGACAAAGATATGCTTTATTGTGACATTCTCAAAGCACCTTTCGTATCTTGCGGAAAAAGATAAACTTCATAGTTTTATCGGGGTGATTACTCTGTTGATCCATGCCGGGATACCGATAGGTCTTATACATATGCAGGGCGATGACGGGGCAGCGTTGGTATTTGTGTTCATGTTTTTCATAATGACATTTGCGGCAGGTGTTCAGCTAAGATATTTTATAGCACTTTTCGTTGCCATAATTGCCGCGGCTCCGTTTTTGTGGACACGAATTATGAATTCCGACCAACAGAACAGACTTCTGATTTTATTCTCGAATGATGACGAAATGCTGCAAACCTACGGCTGGCAGCAGTATCAGGGCAAGGTATCCATTGCTTCGGGAGGAATTACGGGAAAGGGGCTTTTTGAAGGTCCGAGAGTGGAAAAAAATATGGTTCCGTATCAGGAAAACGATTTTATTTTCACGGTTGCCGGGGAGGAGCTGGGATTTATCGGCTGCATTGCAATACTGCTGATTTTTGTGCTTATGATATTCAAAACGCTGAGAACATCAAGAGAATCATGCAATCTTCTCGGAAAGAATATATGTATAGGCTTTTTTTCACTGATAATAACACAGGTCGTAATAAATTTAGGAATGGTACTCGGACTTTTGCCTGTTGTCGGTATCACGCTGCCGTTTTTCAGTTCGGGAGGATCGTCCGCTGCCTGTCTGTATCTCGGAATCGGTCTTGTGCAAAGCGTACATATGCACCCGACCGATGGAAGTGAAAAGCCTGTCAAGGTTGAGGTTTCAAAAACCATTCAAGGAAGTATTTTCACGCCATAATCCGCCAACATTAAAGCTGCCGCATAAAATCCCGGTCATTTTATGCGGCAGTTTTTATTTTACACTACCTCCCCTATGCTCGAAAATCAATTCAAACGCACAAAAATATATATCTATATCTATCTCTATATCTATCTCTATATCTATATCTGTAGTTACATTTTTGTTACACGTCTGTTACATTGTAACATTATCATATATCATAAACCAATCTTTAGCTCAGATGTTTTTTGTAAATAACCGCATTTTCCTGCCCATACAGCCTTCACCTCCTGCTCAGGATATATCGGGATTTCGATTTCCATGGAAATTCCCTTGTCTGTAAGCTGACTATACTGTCTTCACAAAAGTCAATCCCCTATATTACATCAGATTGCCGCAATTATCAGAATTTACTTTTTGCTTTCAAATTATTCACCTGTAAAATTAGTCCTTGACTTTTGACAATATCAATGCTATAATCAATCTGTTATGTAACAAGTAACTACATAATCCTTGCTCCCACGGGAGCCAAAAGTCCAGAAGGAGGTGCAGAAAATGGCAGTTATTAATTCTTACGAGGCTGTATTCGTTGTTTCTTTGAAACAGGGTGAAGACGCTGTGACCGAAACCGTCAACAAGTTCAAGGCTCTTATAGAGAAGAATGCTACCGTTGAAAGCGTAGACGAGTGGGGTAAGAGAAGACTCAGCTATCCTATCAACAAGGAAACTGATGCTTATTATATTCTCTTTAACTTCAAGTCGGAACCCGCTTTCCCGGCAGAACTCGACAGAGTTGCAAAGATAACAGACGGTGTTCTCCGCTCAATGATCGTTAAGAAGGAAGCGTAATTAAGGAGGGTATGTCATAATGAATAATGTGTCTTTAATTGGCAGACTCACTGCAGACCCGGAACTCCGTCATACACAGTCGGGAATAGCAACAACAAGATTCAGCATTGCGGTAGACCGCCAGTATGTAAAAGCAGGCGAGGAAAGGCAAGCCGATTTTATCAGTATTGTTGCATGGAGACAGACTGCGGAGTTTGTATGCAAATATTTTGCAAAGGGTCAGCGTATCGCAATCACAGGCTCAATCCGTACAGGCTCATATACGGCTCAGGACGGAACCAAGCGTTATACATTTGATGTATTTGCGGACAACGTTGAGTTTTGTGAACCAAAGCGTGATTCTTCTTACAGCGGAGGAAACAGCTATAACCGGCAGTCCTATTCATCGGCACCGTCAGGCAATCCCCCCGTCACCGCATATTCGCAGGGTGATACGGGAGATTTTACGGAGATGCCTTCGGATGAGGATTTACCCTTTTAATATTTAAGAACAGGAGGAACTTCAGATGGCTGAGAGAGTCGAGAGAGATAACCGCAGAGGCGGTCGTAAGGGTCGTAAAAAGGTCTGTGCTTTTTGTGTAGATAAAGTAGAAGCAATCGACTATAAGGATATATCAAGACTTCGTCGTTTTATTTCTGAGAGAGCAAAAATTCTTCCTCGCAGAGTAACGGGTACCTGTGCACGTCACCAGCGTGACCTCACAGTTGCTATCAAGCGTGCAAGATATCTTTCACTTCTTCCCTATACAAGCGACTGATTGACCATAAGACCGGTGCATTGCGGCATCGGTCTTTTTTGATTTTTTGAAAGGAGAGTAATTAATATGAAAACCGTATATAAAACAAAAGGCACCTGCTCTCGTTCGATAGAAATTGAGCTGGAGGACGGTATTGTGCAGAATGTTGTATTCAACGGCGGCTGCAACGGAAACACGCAGGGCATTTCCTCCCTTGTAAAAGGAATGAAAGCAGAGGATGTCATAGAACGCTGCAAAAATATCAACTGTAACGGCAAGGGTACATCCTGCCCGGATCAGCTTGCAAAAGCACTTGAAGAAATGCTCAAAAAACAATAAAAAGCTTCACCCCCGACAGCTACTGTTGCCGGGGGTGAAAATATAGGAGAAATGAGTAATTATTATCAAACCTAAATAATCATCGGAATCAATCCTGACTCATAAATTAACCGTGAGCAAAAGCCCCAAAGCTGAATATTACATTGGATACAGTCCTAACTCTATAAATTTTATTTATAAGCAAAACCTGCGATTAACCTATCTGTACCCGATATGTACAAACAAATCCCTGCACAGCGAACGATCCATAACCTTCAATACAAACCTCGCAACGGACATGAACATCAAATCACTCCGCAAACCATCCGCTGACAGTGACCGCCGCACATCATCCGAGCAGACGGTACATAATACTTGTTCAGCCTGTGGCACATACCCAAACTTTGGGAATACCGTGTGCCGTTCGGTTACAACACCTACGAAACCAAATCTTATGCTGAAACAACGAGGTGTCTATTCAATTGTAGTTTCTTGATACAAGGCTGCTCTTGCGACCGCACCAAAACACGCAAACCGCTGACCGTCATCGTCAAGCACCTTCATACAGTTCAAAGAACTACCGAAAATCTACGGTTAAATACCTCAAGCTCGGGGCTGTCACTGACCGTTGCCGCCTGCTAAGCCAAGCGGGGCTGTCCTGACTCTCGCCCGAAAAATCAATTTCAGATTGTCTTCTCCCTGTCGAAGACCTCACACCAAGAGGCACCGGGGGTACCTGAAAAAACGGGTTCTATATCGCCCATCGGAGCTTGCCTCCTTTCGTGGATTAGATGCATCCGAAGCACCATACATTCTATGATTTCTCTTCGATTTGTTATCTTGATATTATTATACCACGCTTTTGTGGAATGTCAATAGTTTTTTTAAACTTTTTTCAAAAAAATTATTTTTTCATAATTGGTATAAAAAGTTTTATACAATCATAATTATAACAATGAAGCACTACCGTTATGTCCGGGATATATATTCATATATAACAAAACATTTCAGGAGCGATGTTTTTTTAAGCTTCGATAACATTGCGGCGTGAGGATTCAAATTTTTATAAAATTATGTTAGCTATTGACTTATCGGTAAAATAAGTATAAAATAGTTGTTAAGCGGTGATAAACATACATCCCGATAAAGTTAGTTTACCGGAAATGTATATATCCCGAAAAAGTTTTAGTGAACGGAGCTGTTATTATGAGCGAAAATGACAAAATAACAAATAATGAAGAAGCGGAAGAGGTTGATCTTATATCGCTTCTTGACGAGGAAGGAAATGAGTACGAATTTGAAGTCCTCGATGAAATCGACTATAAGGACGGTCATTATTATGCCCTCATGCCAACCTTCGATCTTCCGGAACAGGATATTGAATCCGGCAGCACATATATGATTTTTGAGGCTGTCGAGGACGAAAACGGTGAACCTCAGCTTGCAGAAATAGAAGACGAGGAACTGCTTGATGAAATTTCCGAAATTTTTGAGGATAATTTTGATAAAATGCTCGAATAATAAAAATATAATATTTTTAAATTAACTATTGATTTTTTAATATAAATGTTGTATAATAATAGCTGTAAGATGTCGGATATTTTTGGTTAAATCGTCTGCCTGATACGTACAACGGCCTCATATAACCCTACAACCCTTAAATCGGGAATCCGGCTCCTGTGGTGGACTTCAGACCTCCCGCTATGCGGACGAAGGGAGTATGAAATCATGGGGAGGATACCCACCTGCTATTTTCGTAGGCAGGTTATAATTGGCTGAATACGGTTAGGCGGACTTTTATTCTTCTCTTCGGGAACTTCGTATCGAGTTTTTTATAAGCTTGGACGAAGTCCCTTTTTTTCGCACCTTTTACCTTTAAGACACATTATTTTACCGTATTATTTGTTTTCAAAAGGGTTACAAAAACACCCGTAATAACATAATTAAGTCATAACTGTTACAAGATTGTAGTTGCATTATCAGTTAAAAAATTATATAATAATCAAGAAGATTGAGTCATTTTTTATATAAAATTACAAGTTGTGAGGTGAGGAGCTTGAAAAGTACAAAACAGAAACAAAGTAATATTGCACTTACTATACTGCTGATAGCAATAATTTTAATTATATCGTCCGCATTGTCCTTTTTAACCGTTTCATTGCTCGGAACCGAAAAAAAAGAAAAGACCGAGTATACTGCATCGCAAATAACATCTATTGTAGTCAAAAAAATGAATTACGAAAACCTTTCTGAAATATCCGCCTCGAATATTTCTAAATATTACGATATCCCCGAAGGAACGGTTGAAGACTCTTCATTGTACATTTCTACACGTTCGGATAATTTTACCGAAATAGCCTGCTTCAGGCTTTCATCAAAAGACAAGGAAAAACAGCTTACGGAAGTCATAAATAACTATATAGCCGAAAAAACCAATACTTATAAAAGTATTGGCGGCAATGCATATTCAATGATAAGCAAAAGTCGGACAGACATAAAATATCCTTATGTCTTTGTAGCCATTGCCCCCGACAGCGAAGCTGCCGTAAATGCATTTGAAACGATAATTAATGTTGATTGGACCTCAAAAGAAGCCGAAAACTCAGAATAAATTTAATGCCCGACCATAACAAGGCTGCTATGGTCGGGCATTAATTCTGTTATCCGAAAATTATCACGGTCATAAGAATTTTTTATTATTTTATAATGCTCTCTCCATCCATTTCTTCAGGTTTCGGAAGTCCCAGAAGCTTGAGCATGGTCGGAGCTATATCCGCAAGTCTTCCGCCGTCACGCAGCTCACAGGGATGATTTACAACAGCAAACGGAACAAGGTTTGTTGTGTGTGCGGTAAACGGCTCGCCGTTCTCATCAAGCATCTTATCCGCATTACCGTGGTCGGCTGTGATAAGTGCTATACCGTCCATCTTCTTTATTGCCTTGACAACCCGTCCTACACAATCGTCAACAGCCTCAACAGCCTTTACGGCAGCCTCAAATACGCCTGTATGACCTACCATATCACAGTTTGCAAAATTCAGTATGATAACATCATACTTGCCGCTTTCTATTCTCTCAACAACGTTTTCCGTTATCTCATATGCACTCATCTCCGGCTTAAGATCAAAAGTCGCAACCTCCGGTGAGGGAATAAGACACCTGTCCTCGCCCTCGCTTACGGTTTCAACACCGCCGTTAAAGAAGAATGTAACATGGGCATATTTCTCGGTTTCGGCAATTCTTAGCTGTGTAAGTCCTTTTTTGGAGATATACTCGCCAAATGTATTTACAAGACTTTCCGGCTTGAATGCAACCTCAACATTCGGCATCGTTGCATCATATTGTGTCATGCAGACATAATTGAGCGGGAACATACCGTTCCTTCTCTCAAAGCCCTTGAAGTCGGGATCGACAAGTGTACGTGTTATCTGTCTTGCCCTGTCGGGACGGAAATTATAGAAAATAACGGAATCTCCGCTTTTGATTTCAGCACCCTCTATACATACGGTCGGCAGAACAAACTCATCCGTAACACCCTTTGCATAAGACTTTTCGACTGCCTCAACGGCATTATCCGCTTTTTCACCCTCACCGTAAACAAGGGCGGCATAGGCTTTTTCGACTCTTTCCCAGTTATTATCACGATCCATAGCATAATAACGACCGGAAACAGTAGCAATTTTGCCTACTCCTATCTCATCAAGTTTCTTCTGACAAGCCTCAACATAATCCTTTGCACTTGACGGGGGAACATCACGTCCGTCAAGAAATGCATGAATGTACACATTCTTAACGCCCATTGTCTTAGCCATTTCAACCAGTCCGTAGAGATGATTTATATGGCTGTGAACCCCGCCGGGCGAAAGAAGTCCCATAAGGTGAAGTGTTTTTCCATCCTCAGCTGCATTTTTCATTGCTCCGACAAGAGCTTCATTTTTAAGAATATCTCCATCCCTAATGGATTTTGTTATTCTTGACAGTTCTTGATAAACAACACGACCTGCACCAATATTCGTATGACCTACCTCACTGTTTCCCATCTGACCGTCGGGAAGTCCTACGTCCATTCCTGATGCGGCTATAAGGCACCACGGATTTGTTGAAAAAATATGTTCAAGGTTAGGCTTTTCAGCCGTACGAATTGCATTACCGTAATTTGTACCTATACCAAAGCCGTCAAGTATCATAAGAATCAAAGGTTTTTTCATTTCAATACCTCACATTTGCATAAAATTTTGCCGCCCTTAACGGGCAATACTCTCACGAGCCGGATTATTTGCTTGCTTCCTCAAGAAGTACACCGAAATCCGCTGCTTTAAGTGAAGCACCGCCTATAAGTCCGCCGTCAACATCGCTTTGAGCAAGAAGTTCTGCCGCATTTTTCGGATTCATTGAGCCGCCGTACTGTATTGTAACAGCGTCCGCAACATCTTGACCGTAAAGCTTTGCAAGTGCCGCACGTATAAATGCACAAACCTCCTCAGCCTGTTCCGCTGTAGCAGTTTTACCCGTACCTATCGCCCATACAGGCTCATAAGCTATAATTGTCTTTTTGATATCATCAGCAGATACACCTGCGAGATCAAGTTTTATCTGTCTTGAGATAACTTCCTCCGTAATGTTAGCCTCACGTTCCGAAAGAAGTTCACCTACGCATACGATAGGCTTAAGACCTGCTGCAAGAGCTGCCTTTGTTCTCTTATTTACGGTTTCATCGGTTTCTCCGAAATACTGTCTTCTTTCGCTGTGACCTATAATAACATATTCCACACCAATTTCCGTAAGCATATCAGCGGAAATTTCTCCTGTAAATGCACCACTCTTTTCAAAATGTACATTTTCTGCACCAACTTTTATATTAGTGCCTTTTGTCAGTTCAACTGCTGTTTCAAGATTAGTAAACGGTACGCATATAACAACTCCGCACGTTGCTTTTTCAGCAATAGGTTTAAGTTCCTCAATAAGAGCTTTCGCCTCCGGACGTGTTTTGTTCATCTTCCAGTTACCTGCAATAACAGCCTGTCTAAGTTCCTTATTCATTTTTAATTACCTCTATTCTTTTATTAAATAAAATAACGGGGAGAGCATTGCTCCACCCCGTCATCAAAAAACTTTCTGTTTCTGAATAAAGCAGAACATTATGCGATACGCATTATGATTTATGCATTAATCAGTCTTTGTCATTAAGAGCGGCAATACCCGGAAGTACCTTGCCCTCGAGAAATTCAAGAGAAGCACCGCCGCCTGTTGATATATGAGTCATTCTGTCAGCATAACCGAGCTTTTCAACAGCAGCAGCAGAGTCACCGCCGCCTATTATAGAAATTGCTCCACTCTCTGCAACAGCCTTAGCTACGGAGATAGTACCGGCAGCAAAGTTTTCCCACTCGGAAACACCCATAGGACCGTTCCATACAACAGTACCTGCTCCATCAAGAGCATTTGCAAACTTTTCTCTTGTCTTCGGACCGATATCAAGACCCATCCAGTTATCCTCGATCTGATCGGACGGAACTGTCTTATATTCTGTATCGGGCTTATATTCCTTACCGACAACCGTATCCTCGGGAATAAGGAAGTTTACACCCTTTTCCTTAGCCATCGTCATTATATCCTTTGCAAGCTCAACCTTATCAAGCTCACATATTGACGTACCCGTTGAATATCCGAGAGCCTTCATAAAGGTATAAGCCATACCTCCGCCGATGATAAGAGTATCAACCTTATCAAGAAGATTTGTTATAACGCCGATCTTATCGGAAACCTTTGCACCGCCGAGAATTGCAACAAAAGGTCTTTTCGGATTTTCAAGTGCACCGCCCATAACGGTAATTTCCTTCTGAATGAGATAACCGCATACAGCCGGGAGATAATCAGCAACACCGGCAGTTGAAGCATGAGCTCTGTGAGCTGTTCCGAATGCATCATTTACATAAATTTCCGCAAGTGAAGCAAGCTGCTTTGAAAATTCGGGATCGTTCTTTTCCTCTTCCTTATGGAAACGTACATTTTCAATAAGCTCAACCTCGCCATCCTGAAGAGAATCAGCGATACTCTTTGCACTTTCACCTACAACATCGGAAGCCATCTTTACCTCAAAGCCGAGAGCCTTAGAAAGATAAGCGGCAACCGGAGCGAGAGAATACTTCATATTGAACTCGCCCTTCGGACGACCGAGGTGTGAGCAAAGAATCACCTTTGCCTTATGGTCAATAAGATACTTAATTGTTTTGAGAGCCTCATCAATTCTTTTCGGATCCGAGATATTGCCCTCACCGTCAAACGGTACGTTGAAGTCGCAGCGGACAAGCACTCTCTTGCCTGCTACATCAATATCCTCAACAGTTTTCTTGTTAAGATAGTTCATTTTATTTACACCCTTTCCGGCAGCTCAAGGCTGCACTAAATTTGCAGTCAGTTTCTTTTCCTGCGGCAACACCCGGACGGAACACATTTTCAAAGAAAATCCCTTCATCCGCCGGAATCCCTGCCCTGAAATGTCTGCTTTTTGCCCACCATAAATCCCTTTTTTACATGAGCATAATTCCTGCACCGTAATTTTACTAACTAAAATTACGCACAAGCTTACAAAGTATATTCTATACTATTTTGGCAATTTTTTCAATAGTAAAAACAAATTTAATTCATTTAATTACAGAATTTATCAATCATTCTGTCCGAATAAGGAAAGCTTTACTATGGTTTTAGGCGACGTCGCACCAAGAATGCCGTCCACTCTTTTTATTTCAAACGGAATATAATTGTCCTTATTATCATAATCCTTTGAAATACCGTCATCCTCATACATAATATACTTAATCTCATCATCGGTATAGGCAATAAGCTCAAACATTGATGTATCGAGTTCATCGGTACATTGTGCCGTCCTACAGAGCGGCAGAAGCTTTCCCTTGCGTATAAAGACAGGCACTTCATTAACATCCGCCGTGATATAGTGTATACCTTTCTGTAACACCTTATATCGGCGTACAGACGATGAGCGGAATACAACAAGAAGCATATCCTCCGGGAGATATACATATCTTCCACGGGCATTCTGTTCATATATCGGTGCAAGCATAAGGCTTTCTCCGAGAATAAGCTGATCCTCTACTTCGGACGCAAAACTGTCTGTGGGATATTCAAAGGAAAGCGGCTTAAAAAGCATATCATCATTAAGGCAAGCCTTCATATATTCACTGTAGAGATAGGGAATAAGGCTGTAGCGTATCGAAATGATATTGGCAAAATCCTCTGTATCACCGAGGTTATAACATTCCTGTCTTCGTGTACCCTTTGCGGAGTGGTTACGCATAAGAGGAGTAAATATACCGAATCCGAGCCAACGCATAAGAAGATCCCTTGTGGTATTGCAGCCGAAGCCTCCGATATCGGCACCGCTGTATAGGAATCCGCACATATTGAGCGAGGGCATCATTTTTATATTCATAAGGAGGTGGCTCCACCACGACTGATTATCGCCTGTCCATATACCGCCGTATCTGTGGCTTCCTATATATGATGCACGGGAAAACATGAGCAATCTTTTATCGGGTGAAATTTCCTCAAAAGCCTCTCCTGCCGCTCTTGTCATATTCGCACCATAGATATTATGCACCTTATCATGGCGTATTTGTTTACTGTCAACATTATGGTAGAAATTCTTATAATCCTCCGCCCTGTTTGCAAGACCTATTATTGTTCCGCCCAATTCAAAGAATTTATGCGGATTGTTTGCATCGAAATCAAAGTCCCTGACAAGCTGCTTTGCTTTTTTCTCACCCTCCTCGGTAAAGAACATCGCAGGCTCGTTCATATCATTCCAGAAGCCCTCTATTCCGCAGTCCGTAAGACGCTTATATTTTGAGCCGAACCATTTTCTTGCTTCGGGATTGAGAAAATCGGGAAAATGTGTCTTTCCGGGCCATACTGCTGCGACAAAATCACTTCCGTCCGCTCTTTTGCAGAAATAGCCTTTTTCTTTCCCCTCCTCATAGATATCATAATCCTCCTCAATTTTCACACCTGCATCTATAATGGGAACCAATCTTATTCCGCTTTCCCTCATCTCCCTTACGAACTGCGGAAAATCGGGAAATGCCTCATCGCTTACCGTAAAATCCTTATACCTCTCCATATAATCAATATCCATATAGACGGCGTCAAGCGGAATATTATTTTCACGGTGTTTTTTTACGACCTCACGTATCTCATCCTCATTCATATAGCTCCAGCGGCTTTGCTGATAGCCGAATGCCCAGCGTGGTGCAATATAGCTTCTTCCTGTCATACCTCTGAATTGTTTTACTATATCATAGGCATTTTTTCCTTCTATTATATATATGACAAAATCCTTGCTTTCAAGTCTGATATTAAGCATATCCGAAGCGGTATAGCCTATATCAAAGCATACCTCCCCGGGGCAGTCAACAAAAATACCTATGCTTATTATTCCCGTAATTACCGCAAAATTATGTACACCGTAAAAGGATTGCTTTTCCTCCGTCTGATTAGGCTCATCCGTACAAAAGCTGCGATATATACCGCCTCTTTTATTCATACCCCTGTTAGCCTCACCAAGACCGTATACAATATCCTCCTTATGCATTGCATAATTAAATATGATGCTCTCATCGGTTTCAATTTCATTGAAATGTTCAACCACACCCTCACAGGGTTCAATATTTGCAGTTACTGCTCCCGTTTCTATCGGGTTTCCGAAAATATACTTCTTTATCATTAATATCCCTCTCTCTTACAGTATCATGTGTCTGTTCTTTTGAACATAAAGCTGTTTCCCCGGTTGTCCTTTGAATCTCTCCATTTCATAAGACCATCCTCGCCGAGCCTTAAAAATCCCTCGCAGTCATCTCTTGTCTGCTCCGTTCCGTCCGACATTCTTTCTTTGACAGAGCCTGTATAGTGTATTCCACCGTTTTCCGCCTCAAAAACTCCCGTAAGCATCCACTCGGTCATAAAATCTGCATCATTACAACTGATCGTTATACTGTACTCCTTATCATCGGGATAAGTTATTTCCATAACGCAGCTTTCACCGCCGGTCGGCAGCCATTGTCCCAGATATTTTACATATTCGTTCGGGTCGTCGCTGATATATATTGACTCCTCAACACTTTCCGTTTCATATCCTATAGCCTCGGTTCCCGAATCTTTGGAGCTTTCAGCAGAATCCTGTGTCTGAACCGAAGCAGTCGATTCCTCCGTTGCCTCGTTCTTACTGTTATTTCCGCAACCTGCAATACTCAGGGCGGTTATCAGTAATAATACGGCTGTAATATATTTTTTCATATTAAAAACTCTCCCGGAATAATTATTTTCGGTATTCGCTGTCCTCATTACGGATATATTCTATCATTTCACTTCTGCCCTCATTTGTCATCATGAATGTTCGCTCCGATACGACATCATCCTTGCTTTTTGCATAGCAATATTCCCCGTGCCATATTTTAACGGTCATGGTCTTTTCTTCCGTATCGGGCAGAATGATATAATGAAACAAATCATCGCACTCAGTATAGTCATTATCATTTTCAAACCACATAATCTGAGGCAATTCCATGCACAGCATATATTCTCACCCTCTCTGCTAAAAAAATCACGCCCAAGCAATGCCTGAGCGTAGATAATCCGTCCGGATCAAAGGGCTGCCTTTGCCTTCTCAACAAGAGCTGTGAAAGCCTCCGGATCGGCAACGGCAATCTCGGAAAGCATCTTTCTGTTGAGTGTTATGCCTGCCCTCTTAAGACCGTTCATAAATGTAGAATAGTTTATACCGTTAGCCTTGCAGCCTGCGGAAATTCTTGTGATCCACAATTTTCTGAAATCACGTTTTCTTTGTTTTCTTCCGATATAAGCGTAATTACCGCTTTTCATAACGGCTTCCTTAGCCATCTTGAAGTGTTTGCTTTTTGCACCCCAATAGCCCTTAGCAAGCCTTAAAACCTTTTTTCTTCTTTTGCGTGTTGCCAACGCACCCTTTACACGAGCCATACTATATACCTCCGATAATCTTGATTAATAAACGTAAATTGACCGATATAAATTATTTGTAAGGAATAAGTCTTTTCACTGCTGCCACATTTGTCTTATCGGCAACGGCAGTCTTTCTCAGGCCTCTCTTACGCTTTGTTGTCTTTTTGTTGAGTATATGACTCTTATTAGCGTGTGCACGAATCACCTTGCCGCCCTTGGTCAGTTTGAAACGCTTCTTTGCTCCGCTGTGTGTTTTAATCTTAGGCATATTAAATTCCTCCTTGGTTTTCTTTTATTTGTTGTGCCTAGGTGCAAGGAACATAAGCATATTACGTCCCTCAAGCTTTGCAGGCTTTTCAATAACAGCAAACTCCTGACAAGCCTCTGCGAATTTATTCATGATTTCTGTTCCGAGTTCCGGATGTCCCATTTCTCTTCCTCTGAAGCGTATGGACACCTTCACCTTATCTCCACCCTTTATGAATCGTTGAGTATGGTTAAGCTTGGTATTAAAGTCATGTGTATCAATGTTAAGAGAAAGTCTTATCTCCTTAACATCAACAACCTTCTGGTTTTTTCTTGCTTCCTTTTCCCTCTTAGCCTGCTCAAAGCGATACTTTCCGTAATCCATAATCTTGCATACAGGCGGCTGAGCCTGCGGAGCTATTTTCACAAGATCGAGATTAGCGGCTTCCGCCATACCGAGAGCTTTTGAAGAAGACATTATACCGAGCTGTGCGCCGTCCGAGCCGATAACACGGATTTCCTTATCACGAATTTCATCATTAATCTGAATATCCTGCTTGCTAATTGTAAAGCACCTCCAAAACAATATAACAAAAATAAAGCACGAACCGTCGCCGACCGTCCGTGCATCAAATAGCATACATAACCCCCGAAAACAGGGGATCAAACAACTATTGACCCGTAACAGACGATACCCCACAGGTGAAAGCCAAGCTTTACTTTGTTTTACCCACATACTATAACACATTCATAACCGCTTGTCAATACCTTTTCCGCCTTCTTTTCCGGATTTTGATAAATTTTCAAAGGCGGCAAGGCATCAACCCTCACAGACATGAGCTTATACAGTCTTCGCCGTCACAGGGAGCATCGTCGCCGGACTCCGCAAGTGCAGCCTTTATCATAATTGCACACTCAAGACGCTTTTTCTCAAGCTCACACGATGTTTTATGCGATTTCCTGATATTCCCCTCATACTGAAAATTATTTGCATTGCAGCCGCCCGAGCAGTAGAATTTTGCCCAACAGTCCTTACAATTTTCTTTTGTATAAACCGTTGACATTGCAAACATATTTTTCATATCGGTATCGAATGTTCCGTCATGGAGATTACCCATTTTATAATCTTCATTTCCGACAAACTGATGACAGGGATAGATATCTCCCTGTGGTGTAACCGCAACATACTCATTTCCGCAGCCGCAGCCCCTCAGACGTTTTATCGCACAAGGTCCCTGATTAAGGTCTATCATAAAATGGAAGAAATTATAATAATCTCCCTTTTTTCTTGATTCTATTATACTTTCCGCAAGCCTCTCATATTCCTTAAAAACAACAGGCAGATCCTCATATTTTATTGAATAATCAAGCTTCGGGTCGGATACCACAGGCTCAATCGAAAGCTGATCAAAGCCAAGACTATGCATATGAAGTACGTCATCCGTAAAATCAAGATTATATTTTGTAAACGTACCCCTGATATAATAATCCTTATCTCCTCTTCCGGCAACGAGCTTCTGATATTTCGGAACAATCGTATCATAGCTTCCCTTTCCGTTAGGAGTGACTCTGAGTCTGTCATTGACTTCCTTTCTTCCATCAAGCGACAGCACCGCATTATTCATCTCACGATTTATAAATTCTATCTTGTCATCATCAAGCAGAAGTCCGTTTGTCGTAATTGTAAACCTGAATTTCTTATTATACTTATCCTCTAAGCCTCTTGCATATTCAACAGTCTTTTTTACAACGTCAAAATTCATAAGCGGTTCGCCGCCGAAGAAATCCACCTCAAGATTTTTTCTTGTACCGGAATTTGCTATGATAAAATCAATAGCCTTTTTTGCTGTTTCAAGCGGCATAAGACATCTTCCCTGTCCGAAATCACCCTTTGCGGCAAAGCAATATTCGCAGCGAAGGTTGCAGTCGTGGGAAATATTTATACACATTGATTTTACGGGAGCCTTAGTCATCATATCGGCAAATTTCTCATAATCATCCGGAGAAAAAAGCTGTCCCATTTCAAAAAGCTCATACAAGGCCTCATAGGTTTCCTCAATTTCCTCTTTTCCGTACCTGTCGCCAAGCTCAGTGTATATTTTTTCGGGTATGTCCCTCTTCATATTTTCATCGCAATAATCAAGTATATCATAAGCGGCATCATCAAGTATATGCACTGCACCGCTATGAACATCAAGGCATATATTATATCCGTTAAGTTTATATTTATGTATCATTTTTCCCTCCACTGTGGGGTGTACCCGCTGTCAATCCGGCGGTATGCCACCGCCCCCCAATCCGGCGGTGTGCCACCGCCCCCAATACGTAATTATTTTACTCAGGACATTAGATTTATGGCTCGACCGTACACTTGCTCAAACATTATGTGATAAGTATGTCATTTTAGTTATTATATTTCATATTGCTCAACCCGCTTGACCAAAAATACAAAAAATTAAGTTAAGCATATCCAAGTTCTGACATAAAAAATTACAGAGCGGCTCATCAGAGCCGCTCACAATACTGTCTTACGCACTCCGACAGGCAAACCTGTATTTGCAGAAACAGACTTACCCCTCGCAGCAAACAAATCGAACGCAAGAGAGTGAAAACACGAACAGACAGCGGAGACACTCCGCACTCATTAAAGTATTTTACTGCTGTTTTTCGCATTTCTGATTAGCAACCGTGCAAGATGTCTTGCAGGCAGACTGACAGGATGCCTGACATTCGCCGCAGCCGCCCTTTGCAGCAGACTCCTTAAGATTAGCCTGATTCAAGGTCTTTATGTGCTTCTTCTCCATTTATATCACCCTTTCCGAAATAACCGTTTTTTGTACGTACTCTATTTTAACATATATCCTGCATAAATTCAAGAAAAATAATCAAATCCGACGTCTTCTTTTTCTCTTCCCGTTTACACCGACAACTCCGCCTATCGCTCCCGACAAAACCATAAGTACAAGTCTTAAAAAACTGACAGCTTCCGGCAGTTCCCCCAGAACCGCTCCGGCTCCAAGCAGCAGAATAAACATAAATGCACCGCTCACCGCTCCGATAAGCATACCGGCACTTCCGCTTATCCTTGCGGAAATAAATCCGCCCGAAAATGCTCCTATACAGGCTGCGGCTATACCAAACGGCATCAAAAGATAATAATTAACGCTCCCGCTTTTAACAATGATAAAAGAAAACAATACTATAATCAACAGCACTGCCACAATCCCGACTATCGCTCCGACCAAAACGGAAATAATCTTTTTTCTCGCCTGTTCCATCTGCTCAACTCCAAATATAATTTGTTCTAAATATATTCGCAGTCAGTACGGATAATGCCAAAGAATTATTCCTCTGTTTCTTCAGTCTTTTCAACCTCACCGGTTTCCTTATTACCATTTTTGTCGTTTTTGTCTTTACCTTTCTTTTTATCCTTTTTGGTTTCGACAGCAACCTGCTTATCCGGGGTCTCAATAGATCTGATTGCCCATTTCTTGAAACGAATACGAACCTTGTCGCTTCCCGTTTCAATAACAATAGTTTCATCGTCATCACGAATTGCTATAACCTTGCCCACAATTCCTCCGATAGTTGTAATATCGTCCCCAACCTCAACACTGTTGCGGAGAGCATCCTCATCCTTTGCCCTTTTTCTATACGGACGTATCATAGCAAAATACAATACTACAAACACCAGCACCCAGAACAACATCATAATTATGCCGCTCATCGGGTTCTGTTCTGTTTGTCCGGAAGCCGCCTCAGCCAAAAATAAAAAATCCATATTCCTTTTCCTTTCTGATTATTCATATAACATATATTATACCAGTCATAAAAAAATACCGCAAGTGACATAATTCATATTCTCTTATCAAGAATATCCCGATATTTAGTATAAAATTCATCAAATACACCATTATCGAGCGTTTCCCTTATCCTCATAAGGAGAGTATTATAGAAGTAAACATTATGCATAACACAAAGTCTCATAGCTAACATTTCTCCGCTTTTGAACAGATGACGTATATATGCCCTCGTAAAATTTCTGCACACGGGGCAATCACATTCCTCATCTATCGGTTTTTCGTCAAGGGAATATTTTTCATTCATCATATTCCTTCTGCCGCCCCATGTAAATACATGAGCGTGCCTTGCGTTTCTCGTAGGCATAACGCAGTCGAACATATCTATCCCCCTGTATACAGCTTCAAGTATATTCACAGGAGTTCCCACACCCATTAGATATCTCGGCTTATCCGCAGGTATATGCTCCTCAAGTATGTCAAGTATATGGTACATCTCCTCTGCACTTTCCCCGACTGCAAGACCTCCCACGGCATATCCGTCAAGGTCAAGCTCCCTTATGCGTTTCATATGGTCAATTCTTATATCATCGTATGTGGCACCCTGATTTATTCCGAAAAGCATCTGCTTCGGATTTATCGTGTCCTCGCGTGAATTAAGCTCCACCATCTTTTTTTTACATCTTACAAGCCATCTGTATGTACGCTCACAGGAATTTTTTGTATATCCGTATTCAGCCGGATTCTCTATACATTCATCAAATGCCATAGCTATGGTGGAACCGAAATTTGATTGTATCGTCATACTTTCTTCAGGTCCCATAAAAATTCTGTGTCCGTCAATATGGGAGGCAAAGGTAACACCCTCCTCCTTTATATTACGCAGCCCCGCAAGAGAAAAAACCTGAAATCCTCCGCTGTCGGTAAGGATAGGACCGTCCCAACGCGTAAATTTATGCAGACCTCCAAGTTTTTTAACATTTTCATCTCCCGGTCGCAGATGAAGATGATACGTATTACAAAGCTGCACCTGACATCTCAGCTCCCTAAGGTCAAGGGCAGATACAGCCCCCTTTATGGCACCGCAGGTGGCAACATTCATAAAGGCCGGTGTCTGTATCGTACCATGTACCGTTGATATTTCTCCACGCCTTGCCCTGCCCTGTTTCTTTATCAGACTGTACATAAATTACTCCTCCGATTTTTCCTCGGAGTTATCGGAGTTATTATTTTCACCCGTCTGAGCTGCCCTTTTTTCCTCAATGTATTTTCTTCTGTCCTCTTCGGTTGTAAACTCGAGCGGATTATCATCTTTATCGACAAGTGCGGTCATTGTATTCTCATGGAATACGGCAAGAGTTCCCACAGGCATCTGCAAAACTCTCAATGCCTCCGGTCTGAATTTTATCAGATCGCTTGTCTTAAGATTAACAAGCTCGTCATGCTCATGTTCGCCCTCTCTTTCATCATTCAGAAGTCCGAAATACCAGCCCGAATCCCCGTTCTTTGTCGGCTCCGTACGATTAAGATATACATCCTCGGCATTTATAGCTTCCTTAAGCACAAGCAAAGTATCGGAATAAAGCGTCGGTTCCGGTTTTTGTACCTTTGCCTTTACGTTTGTATCAACCTGCATATTCTGTACAACAAGAGCATCCGAGCAATTATCGGTTCTGAGGCTCATGGGATCGTTTCTGTAATCCGCAGTCTGGACAACATAGAAAGAATTGCTCTTTTCCGTCCTCTTACTCAGGTAAAATCTTGCCCAGCCGTAATTGAGTGCAAATGTAGGACTGAAAATATTGGTCTTTTCACTTACCATTTTAAGTGTTCTCAAAACTGCGCTTGCAGCATTTTTCAACGGGTAATTGGAGTAAAGTTTAACCTTCTTGTTATTTATTTCCGCTTCAAATATGTACATAAATCAATCTTCCTTTCAAAATTAAACGATAACCTAATTTTATAATATCGTTTACGCATTGTCAACAGAATTTATAATATTATAAGCTCCTTCGGCAAAACAGCAAGACTCATACACCCGTCCGCCGTCACGACTGCCATATCTTCAATTCTGACACCGAATTCCCCCGGTATATATATTCCGGGTTCGACCGTAACTACCATTCCGCTTTGCAGTATTGTATCGCTGATCTGAGAAAGTACAGGCTGCTCATGTATTTCAAGTCCCACACCATGTCCCGTGGAATGTCCGAAGCAGCCCTCAAAGCCTGCCTGATATATAAAATCTCTTACAATCTTATCCACCTCTTTACATACGACTCCGCCCTTAACCGCATCCAGTCCCATTTTCTGAGCCCTGTACACAGTATCATACACCCGTTTCTGCTTATCGCTTACGTATCCCAATGCATAGGTTCGTGTCATGTCGCTGTGATAACCCTCATAAAGTGCCCCTATATCAAAGGTTATGAAATCCCCCGGCTTTATTTTATTATTTCCCGGCGTACCATGAGGCATGGATGTCTTTTCTCCTGCTATTACAATAAGATCAAAGGATACCCCGTCGGCACCGAGCCTACGCATTTTATATTCAAGCTCCAGTGCTATCTCTTTCTCCGTCACACCCTCCCTGACAAGCCTGAGCGTTTCCGTAAGAGCCTGTTCGGTTATCCGCTGTGCCTTTATTATCTTATCCACCTCGGTAGAGGTTTTTGTTATCCTGAGCTTGGTTATAAGTTTGTCAAGCTCATCGCTGTGTATGCTCTTTGCACCGTATTCCGAGAGAATCGCATCCGTTTCCGCCGCATCGTTCAGTGTAAATGCGGATCCCTCAAGCATAACGGAACGGATATTATGCTTTGTTATTATCCGCCCCATATCCTCAGACAGTTTTTTTAACGGTACAACAACACAGCCCTTTGCATTCGCTCCGGCAGCCTCGGCATACCGAAAATCAACAAGGAGATAAGCCTCTTCCCTTGTCAGTAAAAGATATCCGAGAGAAGAAACGAACTGTGTAAAATATCTTCTGTTTTCATTCGATATAATAAGAGCCGCATCAACGTCCTCCGGCAGCATTGATGCAAGAAGATCAAGAGAAGTATTCATTGTACAATTTCTCCTTTCCCGATTAATGTTTATTCATTGACGCCGTCCTTTTCGAGATATCCGGAAAACGCCTTAAGTGCAAGATAGTAGCTGTATTTTCCGAATCCCGCTATCGTTCCGACACAAACGGGAGAAATTACGGATTTTCTGCGAAATTCCTCTCTTGCACCGATATTGGACATATGTGTTTCCACAGTGGGTATATGTACCGAGGAAATTGCATCGGCAAGTGAATAGCTGTAATGGGTAAGGGCACCTGCGTTGATGATGATACCGTCCTTATTTCCGTATGCGGAATGTATTTTATCAATGATATCACCCTCATGGTTGGACTGATATATTTCGATATCAATATCCATTTCCTTTGCCCATGCCGATACCTCGTTATTTATACTTTCGGCAGTTTCACTTCCGTATGTACCGATATCCCTTATACCCACCATATTAAGGTTTGGTCCAAGAATAAAAAGTATTTTTTTCATCCTCATTTCCCCCGACTCTGTAAGTAATCTTTATATTTTTCTCGTCAAGCCTGTCCCTGACCGACTCTACCATTTTTTCAAATGATTTATCCCACTGATATTTGAACACAACATCTATCCTATAGGTTTCAAATTCCATATCACCGAATTTTTCTTTCCAACCCTTATTGTCAATAAAGCGAATATATGAATTGAATTTCCTTTGGAGATATTTAAGATGCTGTACCTGTTCTACCATCCATGTAAAGTGATCAAAAACAAGCATAACCAACTCGCTGCCTCTTGCCGCCATGGCATCAATCACATCAGGTTCACTTATTGACATACTTTTCGCCCCTTTTCATTATCCTGAGCTTTTTTCTTATATTTTTTTCCATGCCGCGTCTTATTTTTATACTCAGTCCGTGTTCCTCCGACTGAGGAACAAGAAGTATTGATTTCATTCCCGCAAGGTTTGCCCCTAAAACGTCGGTATATATCTGATCGCCTATAACAACAACAGATTTAGGTTTTTCTTTGAGCTTTCTTTTTGCCCTGTTAAACCCGAACGGGAACGGTTTAAGGCTCATTGCCACACAATCAAGCCCGACAGAATCGGAAAACGGCTTTATTCTTGAATTGAAATTGTTTGAGCATATAACGATTGCAAAGCCCTCCGCTCTCATTTCATCTATCCATTTAATAACACCCTCATACGGAGTTTTTTCCGTCGGTGGGGCGAGTGTATTGTCAACATCGAGCAAAACCGCATCTATATCCATCTGTTTAAGGAGTCCGGGTGTTATATCCGTAACCTTTTCCATCGCTATGGTAGGAGTAAATATTCCCAATTCATCACCTCCGCAAAGCCATACTGTGTCTATACAAAAAAGGATATCCCCACTCAAGCACGATCTGCCGAAGCAGACAGCCACTCCTTGGAAATATCCTCCTGATTTCTGTGTACAATTCAAATTATTTGTACTTGCGCTTACGAGCAGCTTCAGATTTCTTCTTACGCTTTACGGAAGGCTTCTCGTATGCCTCTCTCTTACGAACCTCAGCGATAACGCCGGCTCTTGCACACTGCTTTTTAAACCTTCTGAGTGCACTCTCAAGAGATTCATTATCCTTGATTCTGATTTCTGCCATTTATCTTCCCTCCCATCCGCCATAAGGCAGGGGTTTGTGTCATTACGATACCCGATTATTATACATTATTCAAGTACCACTTGTCAACACAAAAAACCTATAAATTTGCAAAACTATTTATATGCATATTGCATAAAAAACAAAGCTATTATTGATGTATTCTGCAAAAAATCCGCAAAATCCCTATTTTTCACCGATAGCCCTGATAAAATAGGGTAATTTTATTTTCTCAAAGGCTGCTGATTATCATGTCAGAAAGTCCTTAAGCTTTTTACTTCTGCTCGGATGTCTGAGCTTACGCAGTGCCTTTGCCTCAATCTGTCGTATACGCTCTCTTGTTACCTTGAATTCCTCACCAACCTCCTCAAGTGTTCTTGCCCTGCCGTCCTCAAGACCGAATCTGAGGCTGAGTACCTTTGCTTCCCTCGGTGCAAGCGTTTCGAGTACAGAGTTGAGCTGTTCCTTAAGCAGGGTACTTGATGCCGCATCCTGTGGAGCAGGGGCGTCCTCATCAGGGATAAAATCGCCAAGATGACTGTCCTCCTCCTCACCGATAGGTGTTTCAAGGGATACCGGCTCCTGTGCCACCTGCATTATCTCCCTTACCTTAACGGGCGACATATTCAGATACTCCGCTATCTCATCCGGAGTCGGTTCATGACCCGTTTCGTGCAGAAGCTGACTTGATGCCTTTTTTACTTTATTGATGGTTTCCACCATATGTACGGGTATTCTTATCGTCCTTGCCTGATCCGCTATTGCACGGGTTATGGACTGTCTTATCCACCATGTTGCATATGTAGAAAATTTAAAGCCCTTGGTATGATCAAATTTATCAACTGCCTTGACAAGACCGAGGTTTCCCTCCTGTATAAGGTCAAGGAACTGCATACCTCTTCCGAGATATCTTTTTGCTATGCTGACAACAAGTCTGAGGTTAGCCTCGGAAAGCTTTTGCTTTGCCTGTTCATCACCGTTAAGTATTCTTATGGCAAGATCGGTTTCCTCCTCACTCGTAAGAAGAGGAACACTGCCGATTTCCTTAAGGTACAGCCTTATCGGATCATCCATCGAAATGCCTTCGGACAAATCTACCGGATTGTCAACATTACCCTCTTCGTCAATATCCGCAAGCTCGCTGTCATCCAGAATAATATCATCAACATTTTCAACTATCTCTATACCGTTTGTTTCAAGAGAATCATAAAATTTCTCCATCTGCTCAGCATCTATATCCATCTCGGCTATAGCGTCCAATATCTCCTTATTGGTCAAATGTCCTTTGGTCTTTCCAAACTCCGTAAGCTCCTTAAGCACCGTTTTCTTATCGGGTTGTGTTTCATTCGTCATAATAACCTCCTGAAATAATTCCACACTCTCTGCATAATGCAGCGGCGTATTTTATTTTAATTCTGCTATAAATTTATCATCTCACTCCGAACAGTGTAAAACCGTTTTATTTATTCCATCAGACTGCCTATATCGTCAACCGAAAAATTATGACTGTTGTCATCTTCATATTTTCCGCTGTTTTCACCGGGCGGTTATGACTGTACCGCTTTATCAATACTGCTAAAACGTTCCAACACTTCCTTAGCCGCCGTTATTTTTTCAACAGGTATATTCAGTTTTTCCGACAATTCCTCGTCAGTCAATTCTCTGCCGTTTTCCCTCATGCTTTTCTTATTTTCCTTAAGTATTTCAGCTATACTGCCGGCAAGCTCAGACGGCAGTCTGATTGTTTCCTTATCCGAATTGCAGGACTCAATCAGCTTCCTGTTCACCCTGAAAGCCGCATAGGCAATAAAACTTATATTCCTGTCATAATCAAATTCCTCAGCCGCCGCCATAAGCTCCATATTGCCTTCCTGAACAAGATCAAGAAAAAAGGCATCATGTCCCACATACCGGTATGCCGCCTCTACAGGAATATACATACAGCTTTCGATAAGCGTTTCTTTTTTATCTTCTTCACCGTCCGCAATATCAAATATCATATCCCTTTCATCATTACGTGACAATATTGGCAGACTCTCAAGCTCCTCAAAATACAGCCATATAGGATCCTCTCCGATCTTTCCCCCCGACCTCTTTTCCTTCATACGAATCTCCTTGAGCATATTTTTGTAATGCTCCCTGTCAAACGGATAACCCGCATAAGTCAGAATTTCCGTTCCCATATCTCGGAGTTCGCATAATATTTCACTAAATTTTTCCTCCGTAATCTCCTTATACACAGCAAGCTCCTGAAGCCTGTCTATACATATCTGTCCGTCTGCCGAAGCCGTATATATCAGATTATCCGCATATATTCCAGCCTCGGTATTATCTTTATCGTAGAATGTTCCTCTGTCTGTCATAAATCCTCCGTCACGCTTTCAGTTTTTTGCTTCTGCTCGGGTGTCTGAGCTTACGCAGTGCTTTTGCTTCAATCTGTCTTATTCTTTCTCTTGTGACCTTGAATACATCCCCGACCTCTTCAAGTGTTCTCGGTCTGCCATCGTCAAGCCCGAACCTCAGACGGATCACCTTTGCTTCTCTGGGTGTAAGCGTTGACAATACATCATCAAGCTGCTCCTTAAGCAATGTCTGTGCGGCAGCCTCCTGAGGCGTAAGTGTGGAATCATCAGGGATAAAATCCCCAAGGTGACTGTCCTCCTCCTCACCGATCGGTGTTTCAAGAGAAACAGGCTCCTGTGAAGCTCTCATTGCCTCGCATATCTTATCCACCGGAATATTCAGATATTCGGATATTTCCTCAACGGTAGGCTCGTGTCCGTTTTCATGGAGAAGCTGACTTGAAGCCTTCTTTATCTTATTAATGGTTTCCCCCATGTGTACGGGTATTCTGATCGTTCTCGCCTGGTCTGCTATCGCCCGTGTTATAGCCTGTCTTATCCACCATGTTGCATAGGTTGAAAATTTAAATCCCTTTGTGTGGTCGAATTTTTCTACAGCTTTCATAAGACCGAGGTTTCCCTCTTGTATAAGGTCAAGAAATTGCATACCCCTGCCGAGATATCTTTTTGCTATGCTTACAACAAGTCTGAGGTTTGCCTCGACAAGTCTTTGGCTTGCCTGCTCGTCACCTTTGAGTATCCTTTCGGCAATTTCCGCCTCCTCATTCGGCAAAAGCAGAGGAACCCTTCCTATTTCCTTGAGATATATCCTGACCGGATCATCCGTCAATACGGACGTGTCGATTATATCGGCTTCATCCTCCTCAATGTCACCTGAGATATCGGTAAGCTCTTCATCATCGAGGATAAGATCATCCAGTGATTCCACAATCTCAACACCGTTCGATTCCAGCATATCGTAAAATTTTTCCATCTGCTCGGGTTCGATATCCATTTCACCCGTCGCATCAAAAATCTCCTTATTTGTCAACTTTCCCTTACTCTTGCCTATTTCAATAAGATCGTTAAGAACATTTTTCTTGTCCGGCTGCTGTGTACTCATAAAAATCCTCCAATCATTACCTTTTGTCCTTCATTTTTTTGAGTTTCTTAATATATTCGTTAAGCTCCTCCGGTTCGGATTGTTTTATCTGTTCCGGAGTAAGACGCTCCTTTTCGTTTTCGAGAACACCTATATACTCCTCCGCCGCTATCATAGGATCATTTTCCCTCGGGCGTGAAGCCATAATCTCCGTTATTCTTCCCATTTCGTCAACGGAAAAATCTCCGGATATGTCCTCGATCCCTATCTCTCTGCCATTTTTTACCCTTTCCTCCAATACTTCATATATTCTCCGGTTAAAGTTCGTCAAAAAGAGTCCGGGATCCACTCTATCAACTATCTTTACAGCAGTATCGGGATTTTTCAGCATAACCGCAAGCAACGCTTCCTCCGCCGTTGCCGCTTTCAGTTTATACTGCTTTTCCTTATTCATCCTGTCGTTTATTGCCGACAACTCCTTTGCTGCCCGTCTTTGTTCCTCATTTTTCTGCCTATTTTTCCTTTTGCCGAGGTAATCAAGCACAAGTCGTGATACGGCACTTTTTTCAACATCCAGTTCATCGGCAAGCTTTGTTATATAGACATCCCTTTCAACAGGATTCTGTATTTCCGCTATAATCGGTCCTGCTCTGTTAAAAAACTCCACCCTCTGTTCGGTCACATCGGTATTGAATTGTGTCCTGAGCTTATTGATTGCATAATCTATATCATTTCCCGTTTTTTCGAGCAGCATACGGAATCTTGTACTTCCCTGTTCCCCATAGGATTTTATAAATTCATCCGGATCCTTGCCGTTCGGCACCGTCAGTACTTTCACCCTCAGTCCTGTGGGTCTGAGTATTCCTATAGCCCTCTGTGTAGCCCTCTGTCCTGCTTCATCGGCATCATAACATATAACCACCTCGTCACAATAACGTTTTATCAGCAATGCCTGCTCATTTGTCAGAGCTGTTCCGAGTGTCGCCACGGCATTTTCAAATCCCGCCTGATGCAGTGCTATCACATCCATATAACCCTCAACTAAAATGAGCTGACCGTCGGCCTTATTTTTTGCAAATTGCAGTGCAAAAAGATTTCTGCTCTTATTAAAAACAGGTGTATCGGATGTATTCAGATACTTGGGCTTTATATCCGTCATTATTCTTCCCCCGAAGGCTATGACATTTCCCCTCAGATCTATTATCGGAAACATTACCCTGTCCGAAAACCTGTCAAAAGGATAACCCCTTTGCGACTGATTTGCAAGATTGGCGGCAATAAGCTCGCTGCCCGAAAATCCTTTTGATTTTAGGTGGTTGACAAGTTCAAACCTTGATGTCGGGGAATAGCCGAGTCCGAAATGTATTATCGTCTTTTCCGTAAGCTGTCTTTTACGCAGATAATCAAGTGCCTGTTTCCCGGCAGGTGCATAAAGCTGCTTGTGGTAGAATCTTGCCGCCTCACGGTTAGCTTCATATATCCTTGCCTTAAGCTTGCCCATTCCGTCATCCCTGCCATCCTCGGGAACCGTCATTCCCACCCGTTTTGCAAGCAGCTTTACGGCTTCAACATAATCAAGATTTTCAATTTTTCTTATGAATGTTATGACATCTCCCCCGGCACCGCAGCCGAAACAGTGGAAAAATCCGTTTTCGGGCGACACACTGAACGAAGGGGTTTTCTCATTATGAAACGGGCAGTTCGCCATATAGCTTCTTCCCGACCTTTTCAGCGTCACATATTCTGATATGACATCCACTATTTCCGTGCGTGCCTTAAGCTCCTGTATAAATTGATCCGGTATAGGCAATTTTTTACACTTTCCTTTCATGTTCCGATGGCTCCGAACCCATAAGCCTACGGCAATGTATACAATATGCAGCAGTCACCGCACCACCCATGAATTCGGTACAAATATCTTTTTGAATTTTTCAATCGCATATCTGTCCGTCATACCGGCAAGATAATCACATACGGCACGCTCCACGGATTCCGACTCGGCGGTACGTCTGTTTTCTTCGGGCATAGAATCCGGATGACTCAAAAAATATCCGTAAAGAAGTGAAATAAAATCTGGTACCTTCTTTTCCTCATGCTTTGCATATTCGTTGCTGTAGACATTTGCAAACATAAATTCATACAGACTGTCAAATACCTCCTGTACCTCACTGCTCATTCTCAGATTTTCACCGTCGGAATTTTCTATCAGTGATAGAACAAGCGTGTTTATTCTTTGTGCCGTGGTTCTTCCAAGAATTTCAATCACATCGGCGGGCAAACTGTCCGTTGATATCACTCCCGCTCTGACGGCATCATCTATATCATGATTTATATATGCTATCCTGTCGGCTATCCTTACGATCCTGCCCTCAACCGTATCCGCTTCCCTGCCTGTTGTATGGCACAGTATTCCGTTTCTTGTTTCATATGTAAGATTAAGACCCTTGCCGTCCTTTTCAAGTAATTCAACTACTCTCAGACTTTGCTCATAATGTCTGAAACCTCCCGGTACAAGGCTGTTCAGTGCCCTTTCACCCGCATGACCGAACGGTGTATGTCCGAGGTCATGTGCAAGCGAAACAGCCTCGGTCAGATCCTCGTTCAGCCGCATCGCCCTTGCAACGGTACGTGCTATCTGAGATACCTCAAGCGTATGCGTCAGTCTTGTACGGTAGTGGTCGCCTTCGGGTGAAAGAAAAACCTGAGTCTTGTGTTTCAGTCTGCGAAATGCCTTACAGTGTATTACCCTGTCACGGTCACGCTGAAATTCCGTCCTTACCGTACACTTTTCTTCCTCACGCTCCCGTCCTCTGCTTTCCGAGGAAAGGCACGCATATTCCGATAAAATTTTCCTTTCAAGTTCTTCGCTACGCTCACGTATATTCATCCCGACACCTCCCGATTTTCATGCATAAAAACCCTTTTATAAGAATATACGCAAAAATACGTCCCGCACCTTTAAATTATTTAAAAAATTTATTGAAATGGAACATATTTGGATATATAATATATAATTAGGAGTTCGGTCACTAAGAAAAAAATTATCGGAATCTCAGTCCGGACATTTTTTATACATAAAATCAACCGTGAGTTGAAGAAACGGCAGCATCGGCAGACAGAGCAAAAAATATCGGACTGCAACGGGTATTCCACACAAACCGTGTCAAAGCATGAACGCAGCGGAACACTTGAAAACGGAAAATCCGTAACAACCGATGCTGTATTTTTAATTTTTCAGAAAGGAAAAGCAATAATTATTTGTTGCAGAATTATGATATGGATAATTTCAGTCTTCTCTATCCAAAAGACAAAACGCCATCACCTGCGGTACTCACTGATGAAGCGTGTAATGATTTGTCGCTCGAGTACATATGTGAACACATAACCGAAAGTGAATACGAACATAATATCATCAAAAAAATGATGATTAAGCTTGAGAGCGACCCCGAAATCATTCGTTATCGCTGTGATGTTTTTGAGGATATATTAAAATTCCCCTCACTCCGCAACAGGATAAAGGACCTCCTTGAGCAGCTTAACTATCTCAAGGAGCTTGAAAGATCGGTAAAGGATAATACCGCCGCACCGATATGGCAGCTTATAAACAGACTTCAGGAGCTTGATGTCTATGTAAACTGCATTACCGGAATTAACGAAAGTCTTACGGAGAATGATATAAAATCCGAAGGTCTTAAGCAGATGAAAGAATATGTCAGTTCCGTATACAGTGAAAGCGGTTTTGAACATCTTTATGACGATATCAAGGAGCTTATGGGGGAAATAGGACAGATAAGGAGCGTTTCTCTCGGAGTCAATCTGGACAGTCATATGCGTCCGGTCGAGGTCGGAATAGTTTCGATTAATGATACATCCTTCTCCAGACCCGGTCTGCTCAGTAAATTCCTCGATTTCGCCTCAAAGAAAAATGAGATCCACGGCGGAACCTCATTTGACGGAATGACAAAAATCCATACCGTAGGAAAAGCGGCGGGCGAAGATCCCCTTATGAACACATTGAGCCGTGCGGTAACCGATATGCTCGGCTCAATTGTAAAGCAGCTAAAGTCAAAGCTTTCAAAATATGTAAACATAAGCGGATACAGCCTTACAAAACTTATACCCGAATTCATTTTCTATATACGGTGGGCGGAATACTGCAAAAAACTTATGGATCTCGGTCTGCCTATGTGCAAGCCGGAAATACTCGATCTTGAAAAGCGTGAATTAAGTGCCAAAGGAATATACAACCTTAAGCTTGGCATTCAGCTTGAACAGAATAAAAAAATTGATATCATAAGAAACGATATCGACTTTAATTCCGAACACGGAATATATATTATGACAGGTCCGAACAGAGGCGGAAAAACAACATTTACACAGGCTGTCGGAATACTTTTCCTACTTGCACAGCATGGTATTTTTGTTCCGGCAGAGGTCGTTTCCCTTTCGCCTGCCGATAATATATACACGCATTTTCCTGCGGATGAGAACCAGACGGTCAATTTAGGCAGACTCGGTGAAGAATCAAAGCGACTGAGCGAGATATTCGCAGTTGCAACAAACAAAAGTCTGCTTCTTTTCAATGAATCGCTTGCAACGACATCATTTGCAGAGGGATTGTATATAGCCAAAGATGTTGTAAAGGCACTGCGTTATCTCGGGGCAAGAACCATATTCAATACCCATATGCACGAGCTTGCCATGGAGCTTGAAGTAATGAACTCACATGAGGGTGATATGAATGTCGCAAGTCTTATAACGGGAATACATGACGGGGAGCGTTCATACAAAGTATTTCTTGCACCGCCGGAGGGTGTAAGCTATGCGAAGGATATCGCCGAAAAGTACGGTGTAACTTTCGAGCAGCTTAAGAAAACGATCAGAAAACAGTAATTCACGGCATATGCCGCAAGACGGAGCTTTTGTCCTCCGTCTTTAGTTTTTCACTTTCCAATCTGCTGTAATGAAAAATATATTGTTGTGCCACCCCGGCATACCTTCCGAGGTCGCTTACGCTTATACCGCTGAAAAGTGTGGAAAGTGCCTTTTTCATCCATACATCTATCGGAAATGCATCAAGCCGGTGCAGACCGTACAAAAGTGTACATTCCGCAACCTTCGGTCCGACACCCTTTATTTTCATAAGCTGTGTCCTGCATTCATCTATAGGCAGTGTATACATATTTTCAAGTACGACCTCGCCGCACGATACCCTCCTTGCGGCATCTGCTATATATGCTGCCCTGAAACCCGCCCTCAGAGGTGACAATTCCTCCTCGGTACACTGTGCTATCCTGTCCGCTGTGGGAAAGGAATATCCGTATTCCCCCCTTTCACCGAAGTTCTCGCACAGTCTTGTAACTATCCCCTTTATTCTGGGTATATTGTTATTCTGAGAAATTATAAAGGAGCATAACGCCTCCCACGGCTCCTGTGACAGTATACGTATTCCGTCCATACTGTCAAGTGCAAATACAAGCTTAGGACAAAGTTCGGATATTTCCCTGCGTATTTCATTATAATCATTTTCAAGGTCAAAATATTCCTTCCATATGTTCAAAAAATCATCTTCACTGCTGCCCTCGATTATTATAACACCTCTATCGCTCACAACACGGGCATATTTCCCTCTTACTATTCCCGAATATGAACCGTCGGGATTTTCCGTCCACCTAAAGCACTGACCGCAGTCAAAGGTATTTTTTAAATCGAATATGTCGTTCAGCTTTATTTCTATCCCACGATCTGTAATTTTATATTCCATAACAGCATTACCCCGTAAATTTATTTTGCAATGCTATTATAGCAATTTTCTTTATTTTATTCAAGATATCAATATAAACTGACAATAATTACACCATAGTGATACACAGATATGACTGAAACATCCCTTGTTTGTACTTTTAGGCATAAACAAGGGATTTTTTCCATTCATCGGGAGAAATACCGACACTTCGGGATGCTCCGATATATTCTGTACCGTCAGGTGTCTTTCGTACCCACGTCACAGCATCATATCGGAGCCGAAAAGTATCTCACAATTTGTCAGCCCGTTCTATATTAATAACCTTTTTTCCCATTTTAAGTGCCATATCCATGAATTTCGCCGCACCGCCCGTTATTCTCGTTACATAACAGATCAGAATATCGGAATGTTTTATCATCCATTCATTACGCTTTAAAATGGAAAGTTTCCCGGGAACGCTTTCAAGTCCCTCCGGGTATACAGTATCGCCTCCATAAAGCTCGGCTATCCTGTAATCGGGCATATATGCAAGAACCACACTGTATTTTATGTGCGGATATTTTTGTTTTAATTCCTTAAGCACGGAATAGGTTATTCTGTCAAATCCTCCCTGATGTCCTACTAAAAAAATATCCGCCTTATCATATATAATCACATTTTCTATTTCATTCATAAGCCGTTCTCTTATTTCGGAAGCAGCATCCCTGTGTCCGATAAATGATACCGTTTTCATTTTTTACCCTCCTGTTTACGATATATCGTAATTATATCATAAATAAATACACTTTACGATATATCCCACACGATATATCCCATACTTTTGTAAAATAATATAAAAGTTTTGCGGAGGGATCATATTTGAATACAAAACAGGCAGTATCAGAACGAATTTTAGCATTATGCCGCGAAAGAAATATCACAATTAATTCTCTTGCCAATATATCAGGTATTCCGCCGTCAACAATATACAGTATACTTAATACCAAAAGCCGGAATCCCGGAATTATTACAATAAAGGAAATATGTGATGGTCTTGGTATAACCGTAAGGCAGTTTTTCGATTGCGAACTTTTTGACGAAACGGAACAGCATATCAAATAATTTCAGGCACCAATAAAGCCCTGTCCGTTTTATGATATATACTAAAAACGGGCATTTTATACTTAATTATATCTTCAGCATTTTTGCCACCACGGATAAAATATCAATAGTCTGTGTTTATTATTAAAAAATATTTATAGCCTATATGCAGGATGTTGAACGGCATGAATGAAATATCCAAGCTTTTTGAAAATACAGAGCCAACGCAGACAACTCCTCCGAATTACCCTTGAAATGCTATGAGTTGTTATTATCAAAATCCCCGCAGGAACAAAACCAACTATTATTCCATTCTGTCGGCAGTGTGTAAATACAAGGAAATCCGAACACGTAAACATTGCAATGATTGCGTAATCCTGATATAATCTTATTAAATCTATAAAAAAACGGAGATGATCTTTATGACACAAAAGGAAATGATGCTTTCGGGAATGTTATATGATCCAAGAGATAAGGAGCTGCGTGAGGATGCAGCACGTTCACGACGTATAACACGTATTTTTAACAATACAACCGAGGAGCAGAACCCTTACAGAATACAGCTTCTTAAGGAGCTTTTCGGACGCACCGGCGAACAAATATACATCGAACCGCCGTTTCGCTGTGATTACGGCAGCAATACATATATCGGAGAAAACTTCTATGCAAATTTTGATTGTATAATCCTCGATGTAGCCGAAGTCCACATAGGAAAGAACTGCCTTTTGGGGCCGAGGGTATGTATATACACACCTGTTCACCCTTATGATGCGGAAATAAGGGCGATGGGAATAGAGAAAGGCAAGCCTGTCACCATAGGGGATAATGTGTGGGTAGGAGGAAATGCCGTAATAAATCCCGGAGTAAGCATAGGAAATAATGTCATAATCGGGTCAGGCTCGGTTGTAACAAAGAATATCCCCGACAATGTCATTGCAGCAGGTAATCCTTGCAGAATTATACGCCCGATAACAGGCGATGACAAGGAATACTGGCAGTCCGAGCTTGAAAAATGGCGGCGTGCCGGCGGCGTGCCGCCGCTGTCAGTTCGTAATTAATTTACTCAGGTCAATTAATCTATAGCTCGACCATTAATTTACTCGATGAATGAGAGATAAGTATGTCATTTGTAGTTGCGGAGCGGTGCCGTGCCGGCGGCGTGCCGCCGCTGTCAATTCGTAACTAATTT
>CANQAJ010000003.1 GCA_947589365.1 uncultured Clostridia bacterium
TCCTCAGCAGCTTGTGGAACTGTCAATATTCCTTTTTTCACAAGTGCAACAAGTGCCTTTATTATTCCCTTTGCTTCACCTATTGCCTCGCCTATTACCTTACCTCTTTCTTCACCTATTGCCTCGCCTATTACCTTACCTCTTTCTTCACCTATTGCCTCGCCTATTGCCTTACCTCTTTTTTCGCCTCTTTTTTCGCCTATTGCTTGGTTTTGCTCTGCTAAAGCAAGATCATACCTCTCACGGAGATGTTTTTCATCAAATAATTCGGATAACATGGTTTCTACCTCCTGTTCATGTGTGCTTAGCTCCGGCAAATTGCAGCATTTATTAACATCAGGTAGTTTTCAAGCCGCTCTTAGCTTCAAATTCCTCAACACTCATTTCTGCTTCCTCAGCAGCCTGCGGAACTGTCAATATTCCTTTTTTCACAAGTGCAACAAGTGCCTTGATTATTCCCTTTGCTTCACCTATTGCCTCGCCTATTACCTTACCTCTTTCTTCACCTATTGCCTCGCCTATTGCCTTACCTCTTTTTTCGCCTCTTTCTTCGCCTATCGCTTGGTTTTGCTTTGCTAAAGCAAAATCATACCTCTCACGGAGAGATTTTTCATCAAATAATTCGGATAACATGGTTTCTACCTCCTTTTTATGTACACTAATAAAATTAACAAGATAACCTTTCTCCAGACAAATTCTGATTGTTTCTCTGATACATTCCAATGCATTACCGTAAATTTTCCGCTGTTCATCATATGTTTTGCTGAAACTGATATATTGTCCGTATATCGTTTCCGTACCGGCTTCCTTCAGCACTTTTACCTGAATATCAAGCGGTGCTGTACCATCAAAAAATGTCTGATTAAATGACACCGTATCCGGAACATCCCTCTCACCCGTGAAAACCACATAAAACTCCGGCTTCGGCAGATAGACTTTTTGGGTAATATGCTCGCTTTGGTTCGATTCTTTAAGATATCGTCTGTATGTTTCAGTGATATAAAACAGCATACGCAAGGTTATATTATCCGTCCATTTGCTCTGTGCTTCAACCAAAAGGATATATTTCGACTCCCCTCCGCTTTTTACAATGAAACCTAAATCATTATATCTGTCATTTATGAATATCGTTTCCAATGTTTCAATACAGATATCATCTACGGTAGTTTCGGTATCCTCGGGATGCAGTGATTTATACAATTCAAGAATATTTTCCGGATCTCTGAAAAGACATAAGAAGACACTGTCCTTCGTCTTGTGCTTTACGGTTCTGTCATCGGTCAATTCAACATCAGCCATCGGGATCACCTCTCCTCTCACTTATATTATATATTTTACACTGCCTCATGTCAATTACTTTTGCGGCAACAAAATACGTAATTTTAATTGGGAGTGAAGCTCGTCCATACCAAAAAAGCACCCGTCATTTCAAAATGACAGATGCCTTTTGTTAATTCAGTTTTTGTATATAAGTGCAACACTGTGTGCCGCTATACCTTCGAGATGTCCGGTAAATCCGAGTCTTTCCTCTGTGGTCGCCTTAACACTGACCTGTGAAACATCCACATTCATTGCATCGGCTATATTAAGCCGCATTTCATCAATATATGGTCTTAGTTTAGGTGCCTGAGCTACTATAGTACAGTCTGCATTGGATACCTCATACCCGTTTTCACGCAGAAGAGAGCATACATTTTCAAGCAGCAACAGACTGTCCGCACCCTTATATTTCTTATCATTATCCGGAAAATGCAATCCTATATCTCCGAGTGCCGCCGCCCCTAAAAGTGCATCCATAATCGCATGAACGGCAACATCCGCATCGGAATGTCCTGCAAGACCTTTTCCGAACGGTACATCTACCCCTCCGAGAATAAGTTTTCTTCCGGAAGTATAGCGATGCACATCATATCCGTGTCCCACTCTGAAATTCATAAACATCAGCCACCCTAAATAATCATATCCGTATGCTGCACAGCAACCTGTTTATTCAGTCTACTATATATTTATGAACACAATATGAATACGGGAATTTTTGTTCTTTGTACAAAGATTATTCTCAACCGCTTACATCAAAGCAAAACTTACCGTCCCTGTAATCTACCGTAACACTCTTTCCGCCCTTTATTGTTCCCTCAAGCATTTTCTCGGAAATGGGGTCCTCAATTTTTGACATAATCGCCCTTTTCAGCGGTCTTGCACCGTAAAGCTCATCAAACCCTTCTTTTGCAACCGCACTTACAGCTTCATCGGTAAAAGATGCATTGACATCAAGTTCTGCAAGTCTGCCCTTAAGATTTTCAAGCAAATTTTCGGCTATATTTTTGATATCCTCTTCACTGAGCTTATTGAATACAATTATGTCATCGACTCTGTTAAGAAATTCAGGCTTGAATAATTGTTTAAGCTCTCCGAGTACAGCCCGCTTTATTTCGTCCTCATTCCTGCCGTCATTATCATCGCCGCCATAGAAGCCGAGACTTTTCTGTTTTTCGGTTATAAGCCTTGCCCCGACGTTTGAGGTCATGATAATAACCGTATTGCGGAAATTTACGTGCCTGCCCTGTGAATCCGTAAGTCTGCCCTCGTCAAGAATCTGGAGAAGCATATTGAATACATCGGGATGTGCTTTTTCTATTTCATCAAACAGAAGTACGGAATACGGTCTGCGACGAACACATTCGGTAAGCTGTCCTCCCTCATCATAGCCGACATATCCGGGAGGCGAACCTATAAGCTTTGACACCGTATGCTTCTCCATATATTCGGACATATCAAAGCGTATCATTGCATTTTCATCACCGAACATAGCAGCGGCAAGTGCCTTGCAAAGCTCCGTTTTACCTACACCCGTAGGACCGAGGAATATAAATGAGCCAACGGGTCTTTTCGGATCCTTAAGTCCTACCCTGCCCCTGCGTATAGCCTTTGCAACTGAAGTAACAGCCTCATCCTGTCCGATTATTCTTTCATGAAGTATGCTTTCCAGCTTGAGAAGTCTTTGACTTTCCTCTTCTGTAAGCTGTACAACGGGCACACCCGTCCAGCCCGATACTATCCCGGCAATATCCTCCGGTGTGACTTCACCGTCACGGCGGGCATTCTTTTTTTCCCATTCCTCCCGCTTTTCTTCAAGCTCTGACTTAATTTTTTTCTGCTCGTCACGAACCTTTGCCGCACGTTCAAAATCCTGAGTATTGACCGCCTCGGATTTTTCCTTTTCAAGCTCCTTTAACCTTGATTCAAGTGCCTGCATATCATCAGGTGCGGTATATGCTCTCAGCCTTACTTTTGATGCGGCTTCATCAATAAGATCAATAGCCTTATCGGGCAGATATCTGTCCGCTATATATCTTGACGAAAGCTTTACGGCAGCTTCTATTGCCTCATCCGTAATTTTGACCTTATGGTGTGCCTCGTATTTATCACGCAGACCTGTCAGAATTTCCTTTGCCTCCTCCTCGGTAGGCTCTCCGACATTCACAGGCTGGAAACGGCGTTCAAGTGCCGCATCCTTTTCTATATATTTGCGGTATTCATTTATCGTTGTAGCACCTATTACCTGAAAGTCTCCCCTTGCAAGTGCCGGCTTAAGAATATTTGCCGCATCAGCCGAACCCTCTGCCGAGCCTGAGCCAATTATCGTATGAAGTTCATCAATAAACAGGATTATATTATCGGATTTTTTGACCTCATCAATAACAGAGGTAATTCTTTCCTCAAAATCTCCTCTGTATTTTGCTCCCGCAACCATCCCCGTAAGATCAAGTGATATTATCCTTTTATTTTTGAGCGGTTCGGGTACGTCACCCGAAACGATCTTAAGGGCAAGCCCTTCCGCAACAGCGGTTTTTCCTACACCCGGTTCACCGATAAGACAAGGATTATTCTTTGTGCGGCGGGAAAGTATCTGTATCACTCTGTCTATTTCATCACGTCTGCCTATAACGGGATCGATATTTCCCTTTTCGGCTTCCTTAGTCAGATCCCTGCCGTATTTATCAAGAGAACCGGACTTTCCCTGACGAAAGCCGCCGGTTTCTCTCTGTTCATTTTCCTGAGAACCGAAAAGCTCACGGATTGAGGATATTATGCTGTCCTTAGAGCCGCCTGCCTGTGCTATAAAGCGATTTGCATAGCTTCCGTTGTCGGCAATAAGGGCAAGGAGAAGATGTTCCGTTCCCACATAGCTGCTGTTCATCCTTGCCGCCTCTGCTACAGCCATCTGAACCAATCTTTTGGTGCGAGGGGTAAACTGATCCGGTGTCAGACCCGATATCGGAGAACCCGTTCCCTCAGTTTCCTTTATAAGTGCCTCAACATCATCATATTTAACTCCTGCTTTTTCAAGAATATTGCTTGCGGCACTCCCCTCCTCTTTAAGGAGTCCCAGAAGAATATGTTCACTCCCGATATAGTTATGACCCATCTCCTCTGCCAGGGCAATAGACGTATTTATGGAATTGTTAGCTCTTTCCGTAAAACCACTGAATTTAAACATAAAACTGCCTCCCTTGTAATCTTTTCCTTTTCCGGCTGAATTTAATTTTCAAGCCTTCTGTTTGCCGGAACCTTTTTCCTCATAAGAGCCGTGCGGACAACCTCGGCACGGATGCGATCCCTTTCTCTCGGTGTAAGCTTTTTACCTATATTTTTCATAAGCGTTGCCGGCTGTACTTCAATCATAAGATTATTTACGGTGTCAAAATCTATATTATCAAATATTCCTATTTCAATACCGAAACGCAGATATGAAAGAAGCTTCATACATTCGTCATTGCTCAGCAGCTTTGCATACCGGAGTATTCCGAATGAACGGTAGATATTATCAAGAACCTCCTCATCGGATGCCAATACCTCTCTTGCAGCTCTTTCCTGAGCGATAAGCTGAAGTGCTATATCTCTCAGATTATTAATAGCCTCTTTTTCGGAAATTCCGAGTGTCACCTGATTTGAAATCTGATATACAGAACCCTTGGGATCTGAACCCTCTCCGTACATTCCACGAATAACAAGACCTAACTTTGCAAGTGACGAACTGATTTTGCTCATTGCTCCGCTTTCCCTCAGAGCCGGAAGATGAAGCATAAGCGACGCCCTCATGCCTGTTCCGATATTTGTCGGACATTGGGTAAGATATCCGAGCTTGTCGTTAAAGGCAAAATTAAGCTGCTCATCAAAAAGTGTATCAATTTTATCCGCAAGATCATACGCACCCTCAAGATCCATGTTTTGTCTTATAACCTGTATGCGTATATGATCCTCCTCATTTATCATTATGCTTACGGATTCATCATTAAGCAGTAAAAGTCCCCTGCCCTCTCTGTCCGATATAAATTCCGGACTAACAAGATGTCTTTCGACCAGTGATACAGCCTCCTCCTGTGTAAGCTCCGACATCTGTATATAACGGAACCTGTCTGAAATTGCACTGTGTCCGCCGAGGGCAGCTTCCTTTACCGTATTTGCAACACGGCATTTCTGTTCCGTATTCATTCTGCACGGGAAAGGATAATCTCTGATATTTCTTGCAAATCTTATCCTTGTGCTTATAACAACATCGCTTACATCCTTGTACTGCTTTACTTTATCAATCATAATTATCCTTCCTTTCTCTGATTATTGTCTTTTGTTTCATTAAGACCCTTTTCAAGCTCTCTTATACGATCCCTGAGTTCCGCCGCCTTTTCAAATTCCTGTGCCTTTACTGCCTCTTCAAGTTCATATCGGCATTGTGCCATTTCATTTTTGATTCTAACTTCAGCTCCGGCTGAACGTGCCAGCTTTCCCGCATGGCTCGTTCTTCCGTGTATTCTCTGTATGGACGGCAGCAGCTCCTCATAAAATTCATCATAGCATTGTGCACATCCGACCTTACCGGATTTCGCTATATCCTCAAAGCTGCTTCCGCAGAATTTACAGCGTTTTGAGGTCTTAGCGGAACCTAAGCCTTCCATAAAGCTTCCGAAAAGCTTGTCAAGGTCAAAGCCGAAATTTCCGAAAAACGAACCGTAGCCGAGCTTTGCGGCACATTCGGGGCAAAGGTTAAATTCCTTAAGTTCACCGTTAAGTATGGTTTTGATGTGTGTTGTAGCCTGCCTCTTTTCGCATGATTGACATAGCATAATTATTACCTCCCATTAATTTATCACTATCAGTGTCATAAGCATATTTTTCATTAATGATGCCCTGAGCATATCCCTTTGTTCTCTTGTTATCCCTGTATACAACTTATCCGACATTGCAGAGGATATAAGTTCAAAATCATATCCGGATATCATATCCTGTGATAACATATTTCTCAATATTATATCCGCTGTTGAGGACGATATACTGTCGCCTATGGAATTTACGATATGCATAATGGCGATTCGTCTGTCTGTTGTTACACGGGTTATTTTAATATAACCTCCCCCTCCTCGTCTGCTCTCTACAATATACCCCTGTTCGGGCGTGAAACGTGACGTAATAACGTAGCTTATCTGACTTGGCACGCAACCTAAAAGATTTGCAAGCTCGTTTCTCTTTATTTCCGCATTACCGCCGCTTTCATCGAGCATTCTTACTATATATTCGGCAACAAGATCACTAATTTTCATTATATCACCTCTTATTTATCTTTGACTTTCTTTGACCTTACGGTTATTATTATAAAATCAAAGTCAGACAAAGTCAAAGTCAAATAAAGTCAAAAATGCAAATTCATTTGTTCGTTTTCTTCAATTTTCTATTGTTTTCTCTTATTTCCTCAATTATTTTATTTTTATAAAAATCAAAAAGCAATAAAAAAACAGACAGCCGCACGATTTATACGTGCGACCGCCATTTTACCATAGTACCCTTTTCTTTCCCTTATTCACAATACATCAATCTGTATCCTGTAAAGCTTCCATACCTGTATCTCCTGTACGAACCTTTACTATATCCTCAACATCATAGATGAAGATCTTACCGTCACCGATATGACCCGTGTAAAGAGCCTTGACAGCAGTATCAACAACATCCTTCACAGGAACCTTGCATACTACTATATCAACCTGAATCTTCGGAAGGAGATTCATTTCTACCTCTACACCACGATAATATTCAGTCTTACCCTTCTGTACACCACAGCCGAGAACCTGTGTTACAGTCATACCTGTAATGCCGATTTCCGAAAGTGCCGTGTTAAGATCCGAGAACTTGCTCTGCTTTGTGATGATGCGGATATTGGTAAACTTAACTCCGTCAGAGGTAGCCGCCTTTTTAGCACTTGTTGAAAGCTTAACCTCAACAGCTTTCTCGGGCGGTACATTACCGGGTGCATACTCATCATCATCTTTTTCTCCTGTAAGAACCTGAGGAACAGGCATGAAGTCCGCATAAGAGCTTGAAAGACCATGTTCTGTAAGGTCAAGACCACGCACTTCTTCTTTTCTTGACGCACGCAGACCGATCGTATGCTTAATTACAAAGAAAATAATAAACATCATCACAGCCGTATATCCGCCTACCGAAACAACACCGAGTGCCTGTTTGCCAAGCTGCTCGAAGCCGCCGCCATAGAAAAGACCAAGTGTCTGACCGGCATCAGCATTCTCATGTATTGAGAACAGACCTACTGCAAGTGTACCCCAGATACCGTTGAAGCAGTGAACTGCAATAGCACCAACCGGATCATCAATCTTAAATACCTTATCAAAAAGATCAACAGCTACAACTACAAGTATACCTGCAACCGCACCTATGATAAGTGCTCCAAGAATATCGACCGTATGACAGCCTGCTGTTATTGCAACAAGACCTGCAAGCGAGCCATTAAGTGACATCGAAACATCGGGCTTGCCGTTTTTGATCCAGGTGAAAATCATTGTAATACAGGTAGCTGTAGCCGGAGCAACTGTTGTTGTAGCGAAGATTTGAGCGAGCTGTGTAACATCCGTTGCAGCAGCACCGTTAAATCCGTACCAGCCGAACCAAAGGATAAATACACCGAGTGCACCAAGTGTGAGGCTGTGACCGGGAATTGCTCTCGGCTTGCCGTCCTTGGTATATTTACCGATACGAGGACCTACCATAGCCGCACCGATAATAGCCGATATACCGCCTACCATATGAATGCAGCATGAACCTGCAAAATCAATGAATCCGAGCTGTGCAAGCCAGCCTTGGGGATTCCATACCCAACCTGCTTCTATCGGATATACAACAAGGCTTATAAGACCGCTGTATATACAATAGGAAATGAACTTCGTTCTTTCTGCCATAGCACCGGAAACAATTGTTGCTGCCGTTGCACAGAATACAAGGTTAAATACGAACGATGACCACGGGAAGTCATTGAAATCCGTGAAGATCTGTAAACTCGGAACACCTATTACACCGAAAAGATAATTTTCGGACATCATAAGACCGAAACCGAGGAATATGAACATTACTGTACCTATACAGAAGTCCATAAGGTTCTTCATTATGATGTTACCTGCATTTTTGGCTCTTGTAAAGCCTGTTTCAACCATTGCAAAGCCGCACTGCATAAAGAATACAAGTGCTGCACCAATCAGAAACCATATTCCTATGGTAAATGCATTTGACTGTTCCACAGCTTCAGACACAACCTGCTGTAAACTGCTATCCATTATTATTCCCCCTTATTGATTATGGAATGGAAAGTGTTGCACTTTCCTGATATATACAAAAGGCGTATACCTTGCTCTTATTCATAAGCAAAATACACGCCTTTGTGTAACAAAATCATTCAGTTTTCAACTTCTGCAATTAATCATACGCTGAAAAGCAATGCACCGTATGACGGATACGGCCATGCCTTTGCCGACATAGACGACTCCATTTCATCTGCTACCGCACGGAGTTCCTGCATTGCCGCAAGTACCTTCTCCTTGAAGTACATTGCATTCTCCGCAACATCGGTTACATCCTTAGCTCCGACCACTGCCTCGTCAAGAGCATCAATCTTCTTGGCAAAACAATTAAGCAGATTCGTAAGCTTATTGATAGATTCAATATCAGCTGTGGGTGTAACATCAGCACCGACTGATTTAACAAGATTAACCGTCTTCGCAAGCTCACCGATATACTGTGAAACAGCCGGGAAGATATCCTTTTTAGCCATATCAAGTGCTGTGAGAGCTTCAATATTGATAATCTTTGAATATTTTTCAAGAAGAACATCACGTCTTGAACGCAGCTCAACCTCAGAAAGAACATTGTGCTTTGTAAAGAGCTTAACATTCTTTTCGCTTGTGTAAAGCGGAAGTGCCTCGGGCAATGAACGGAGATTGAGCAGACCTCTCTTTTCAGCCTCTTCGACCCACTCCTCGGAATAGTTATTTCCGTTGAATATTATTCTCTTGTGTTCTTCAACAGTCTTTTTAACAAGTGCTTCAGCTGCTGCCTTTACATCCTCAGCCTTTTCGAGCTGATCGGCAAAATCTTCAAGAACATCTGCCACCATTGTATTAATTATGAAGTTAGCACAAGCAATATTCTCGGATGAACCAACCATTCTAAATTCAAACTTATTTCCCGTAAATGCAAACGGAGATGTACGGTTACGGTCAGATGTATCCTTTGTAAAGTTAGGAAGAACTTCCGCAGTTGTTTCCATAACAGGCTTACCCTCGGAAACATATTCCTTTCCGCTGAGTACAGAACGGAGAACTTCTGTAAGGTCATCGCCGAGATACATTGAAATGATAGCCGGAGGTGCTTCGTTAGCTCCGAGTCTGTGGTCGTTTCCTGCACTTGCAACAGAAATTCTGAGAAGATCCTGATGTTCATCAACTGCTCTGATTACCGCAGCAAGGAATACAAGGAAGAGAGTATTCTCTCTCGGGTTTTTGCCCGGGTTAAGAAGATTCTTGCCTGTATTTGTGGACATTGACCAGTTATTGTGCTTACCCGAACCGTTTACACCTGCGAACGGCTTTTCGTGGAGCAGACATACAAGTCCATGCTTTTCCGCAACCTTTTTCATAATCTCCATTGTAAGCTGGTTATGATCGGTTGCTATATTGGTTGTATCAAAAATCGGTGCAAGCTCATGCTGAGCCGGTGAAACCTCATTATGCTTTGTCTTTGCGTAAATACCGTATTTCCACAGCTCCTGCTCAAGATCTCTCATATATGCGGCAACACGGGGCTTAATCGAGCCGAAATAATGATCCTCAAGCTCCTGACCCTTCGGAGGTCTTGCACCGAAAAGCGTTCTTCCGCAATAGATAAGATCCTTACGCTCCTTATAAACCTCTCTGTCAACAAGGAAATATTCCTGCTCGGGACCTACCGTTGTTGAAACGTGGGTTGTTTCATTATCACCGAACACTCTGAGTACTCTGAGTGCCTGCTTATTGATACATTCCATTGAACGGAGAAGCGGTGTTTTCTTGTCAAGAGCTTCACCGGTATATGAACAGAATGCTGTCGGTATACAAAGTGAACCCTCTTTAATGAACGCATATGATGTCGGATCCCATGCCGTATATCCTCTTGCTTCAAACGTAGCACGTATTCCGCCCGAGGGGAAGCTTGATGCATCCGGCTCACCCTTGATAAGCTCCTTACCCGAAAACTCCATTATAACTCCGCCGCCTGCAACAGGTGAGATAAAGCTGTCATGCTTTTCTGCCGTAATGCCCGTCATAGGCTGGAACCAGTGAGTAAAATGTGTTGCACCCTTTTCAATAGCCCATTCTTTCATCGCATGAGCAACTACATTGGCTATGTTTATATCGAGAGGCTTACCGTCCTCGATTGTCTTCTTAAGCTCCTTGTATGTTCCCTTTGGAAGATACTTTTTCATAGCTTCATCATTGAATACCTCTGAACCGAATAACTCAGGCACATTTACCATAAATACCTCTCCATTCTCAATATTATTTCAACACAAAACAAAATGACGCTGCAGACCGTCCATCCGGTCCACAGCGTCTTTGCTGTCGTTGTCTGAATTATAAATCATTTCCGGATATATGTCAACAGTTTTTTGCTTTTTCAGCGTTTCGCCTTATTTTTACTAACCATAATTAATTTTTATGGTTATTCGGGCAATATAGCTTAATATATACAAAAAACGACCTGTTTTCATAAAGTTATCGCTTATGCTCACATTAGTTATATTATAATTGACATCACTATGCGTTTGTTATATAATTGTTTTGTAACGCAGATGTTAATATTTATGCTTCTTTGGAGAAAACTATGCCTAAAAAATGCTTTTTTACTGTAAATCTTCTTATAAAAAGTGACAGCAATATAAAAAGTGCTGTCGATTCGGTTATCTGTGACGAAAAATTCTTCATAGAAAATATACAGCTTATTCTTATTGATTCGGTAGGAACAGAGCTGAGTACACAAATATGTTCGGAATATACGGACAAATACCCGGAAAATATATATTTTGTCGATGCTGTAGGTCAGAATACCGCCAAAAGCTATAACGATGCTGCTTCTCTTGCTTTCGGCACCTACGTTTCATACATTGATAACTACGGAAAATATTCCGAAAATGTTTTCCGGTCCGCCGTTAATATACTGAAAAGTGCAAAAATACCTGTGCTTTGCTGTATGCCTATGTATTCGACTCCGGGAGAACCCGACCGCCGCTATACAGACGATGCGGAAAACGGCATTATAAGTATTCATGATACGCCCGACAGATTTATACTCATGCTCGGCTGCTATTTTTTCAAAAATACAGTAGTACAGAATATAACATTTGATAAAAAACTCCTATTCAATTATGATACTAAATTTATAACCGATGTTCTGATGAAAACAGGTTCATATGTTTTTTCGGACAGTTTTTCATACACGCTTTCCTCCCCGACCGTTCTTGACCCCATGAGGTACGAACCGAAATATTCTCCGGAATTCTATAATGAAAACATAAAGGAATTCATAATACCCATGCTGAAATCATATCCCGGCTCATCATTCATAATGTCCGTTATGATGTATCTGATATATGTAAAGCTTGCACTTAATGCGGATGATAATTACAGCGGTATTCCTGTTGCGGACAAAGTATCCGGATTTTTGGACAGTTGTGCCGATGCTTTAAAATATATAGACGACACTGTTATACTGAATAAAACTTTCTGCCGACGCTGCGGTCTTGATGACGAACTGCCCTTCAGGCTTCTGCGTATGAAGTATAAAAATGCTATGCTCCGACCTGCGATTGAACTTGTCATGCCTAAATCAAAAGAAACTCATAAATATTATGCGGCTCCAAACCGTATTGAAGAGGTAAATCTGTCGGGAGAATTTGCGGCACATATAAAAAATGTACTTATAATGCGTTCAAGGGAGATAACCGCTGTAATATCCGCAATAAACCATGACAGTGAAGGCGTATATATCGATGCATATCTTCATGGCTGTTCATGTCTTGACGAAAACGATTACAGTGTATATGTGTCAATAAATGATAAAAGAACCCCCGTTATAAAATCGGAGGTATACAGTCTGAAAAAGTTTTTCTCCCGTTCATTTCTTAAAAGATCAACGTTCAGATTCTTTATACCTCTCGGTTCGGGGAAAAAAATGAATACAGCCGCTTTATATTTCAGATATGGCAGACTTGCCTTTCGTATGAATATTTCATTTTCGGGGTTGTATTCAAAATTATCCGACGAAATAGAAAATTCATATGCCGTTATCAATAAACGCATATTATCATATGACAAAAAGAGTAAAACCATCGTTTTGAGAAGAGCAACCGAAAGCTATATTGCTGTCTCCGAAAGGCGATTTTTGTCGGAAATCGGTAAAAAAAGAGGTATGTCAAAGCGTCTGTCATATAAGCGAATAAGAAGTCTTGCACGTTCCGTCATACAGGAAAAACAAAATAAGAAAATTCTGATTTTTTATGATGACAGGGGAATTAATTTTAACGGAAATCTTCTGTTCAGATATTTTTATAAGAACCGGAACAATGATTTTGAGCCTTATATTTGTGTGGAGCATGATTCCCCCCAAAAGAACTTTCTGATTGACGCAGGATACGGCAATATTCTTGATATAGGCTCACAAAGGCAAAAAGCAACTGTTCTTGCAGCGGATTATTTGTATGCCGTGGACTGCGATCCGTACGAATATTTGTCATTTAATCATGACGATATGATATACCTTCGTGATATGATAAACGCTAAGACAATTTCCGTAAAGAACTTCTTTCTTACGTATCAGTCCGCTCTTTATGATAACCGATTGCGTGATAATACACATATTGTTTTCTGTACATCAAAAACAGAAAAACAAAATCTCCTTGCCCCGGTTTATGATTATGATGAAAGTATGATACATATTACCGGCAGTCCCCTACTTGACGCCGCAGCCGATAAATCCGGAAAACTTATACTCATTGCCCCGGAGGAAAGACGCCGGTTTTCTGTTTATGAAAATTCCAACTATTTTAAGTTTTCCGAAAGTATTTTTTTCAATGAATACAATGATCTTATATCGGATATCGGACTTTTGTCGGAATGCAGAAAAAACGGATGGAAAATTGCACTTCTTCTTCCTCCTCTTTTAAGCAAGTATTACAAAATGTTCAATTCCGATGATATTGTACATATCTGCCCGTATACCGAACATGATGAATACAGTCTTCTTTCGGAAGCTGCCGTTCTTGTAACCGACCACTCCGAGCTTCAGTTCCGTTTTGCTTATCTCGGGAAAAGTGTCGTATATTATTTTCCGCCGGGTCTTCCTGCCGATACCGAGCGTATAGGAGAAAAGCTTTCCGAAAACGGTTTCGGAGATATGATTTCAGGGAAAGCTGATCTTATCGGATACTTAAAAAACGGTATGTCGGACGGCTTCAGGCTCACTGAAAAATATTCACGCCGCAGAAAAGAATTTTTCGGAGTCTTTGACGGAAAAAACAGTAAAAGAATATTTGATGAAAGTATGAAATTGATTTTCAACAGGGAGGTATAGAGTTATGCAGGAAAATATATGCAGCATTCCTATTAACGACGTATTTCTGCCGAAGGACGGCTGTCCGATGTGTCGGATGAGGGATATGCTTGAAGAGAGAAAAGCCGATTACATAACAGGTTCTGCAATGATGGAACCAAGTGTTCGTGTACAGACAAATGCACAGGGTTTTTGTTTCAGGCACTTTGAAATGATGGTTCGACTCGGCAAACGCCTTTCAAATGCACTTATTCTTGAAACTCATCTTCAACAGATATCAGAGCAGTATATTCCCGAGCAGGCTCCCAAAAAGCTTGACAAGAAAAAAATGGCCGCTCTTGATACCCTTATACACGACTGCTTCATATGCCGTGACATAAAGCAGAATATGGAAAATATGGTTCGAATCGTCCATTCCATGTGGATTAACGAGCCTGAATTCAGACAGCTTTACAGTGAACAGAATTTTATATGCCTTGAACATTTCTATCTGCTTATCAACACGGATCAGAAAGGTCTCGGCAAAAGTTTTCAGGCTTTCTATGAAGCCACCTCCGCACTTACCGGAGGATATCTTAAATCTCTGCAAAATGACATACACCATTTCTGTTCCATGTTTGATTACCACAATGCTACAAGTCAAAATTGGTCAGGCTCCAGGGACAGTATTGAACGCAGCGTTGAATTTCTTACGGGCGAACGGCTGCCCGCCATTGACTCCGGTGAGTTTGTTGACGACAACGAATATGAGGAAGAATTATCAGACTGACCTTTGCCGTCATGCGTTTTTTCTACCGGCAATACGATTTGTCGCTGAGTTTATCCGAAATTAATATGCATTAAAATAAGGGGTTGCTCTCTCACGGAGCGACCCCTCTTGTCCGGGCGTGAAGGCTTGAAACTTCCGCTTTACGTACCACAACCTTCCCGCAGCGGATTGGTTCGGACAAAATCCTTTTCTGTTTTCAGTCCTTCCTGTTTTGTTTACACTTGTCAAATTCGGGATTGAACGCATAGAAGTTTTTGCTGTCAAGCTTATCTGTAATTATCCTCAGAGCCTCGCCGAAACGTACAAAGGTATAAAAAAAATAGAGGAACTATACTTTCCACTGTATCTCTGTTTTGTCCGGGAATACTTGAATCTTCTTAATTAATAAGTCAACAACATCACGCTTTTCGTCAAATGATAAATTTTCCCATTTAGTCATTACATCTTTGAGAACTATATAACTTGCATTGCCGTCTTTTTTCTTATCTATTTCGAGCTTTTCAATCTCAGATTCTATATCTTTTTTTTCTTTATCAAGTTTAGAGATTTTTTCGTTAATGTATTTAATCGTTATCTTGTCAATCTCTGGCGTAAGCATTGTGTTAATAAGATTCTCTATTTCTGCCTCAAGTTTTGAATGCTTGATTTCAAGACTGTTAATCTGTTCCTGCTTCTCGTTTTCTCTATCCTGTTTAGAATGAATAACAAGCGTGTCAAGTTTTTCTTTTATTTTATTTATTATCAATTCTTCAAACTCGTCAGCGTGAATAGTTGGTAGTTTATTCTTACAACAGTGATGCTCGGTATAACCCGTATCAATAAAGTACCTTATGCTTCCCTTGCTTTTTTGGGAAAAACGTACCACCACTGCATAACCACAGTTCCCACACTTAATTTTGCCTGCTAAAAAGGAATTTTTTGGCTTACAGGTTTTCACTTGATGATTTGCTAATAGTTTTCTTCTACAAGCAAGCCATATCTCAGGAGATATGAAACCTTGATGAGGTGCTATAACGATATTCTGTCCTGATAAATCCCATGTTTTTCTATTTGTATTTTCCCCCGAAAAAAGGTATATACTATTCTCACCATTGAATTGTTCAGGAGGGTTTATTATGTTACTTTTCTGTTCTTTAAAAAAATGATATAGGGTGATATCGTTCGTAGTATAAATCGGATTACGCATTGTCTCAGAAAGCCTTGCAGTATTCCATAATTTTCCTCGTTGGTTGATATTTTTTCCTTGCTCTACCAACTTTCTTAGCACATCTCCCAATGTGGCAGAAGGTTTTGAATACAAAGTATAAATCAAGCGGATGTCCTCAGCCTCTTCTGGCACCTGTACATACATAGAAGTTTTAATACCATCGACATTTATGTTTTGTTTAGCATACCCATATGGTAGCTTCCCACCCATGTAGAAACCTCTTTTACTTCGGCTCGCATATGCATCAATTACTCTCTGTTGTATAGTTTCACGCTCAAGTTGAGCGAAAACAATACAAATGTTAAGCATAGCTCGACCCATTGGACTTGATGTATCAAAGTGTTCCGTAGCAGACACAAAATCAACATTGTATTTTTGGAACAAATCCATAAGCCTCGAAAAATCAAGTACTGATCGGCTTACCCTATCAAGTTTATAAACAATAACCTTACTGATTATACCTGTCTCAATATCATTTATCATCCTTTTAAAATCGGGACGTTCCGTATTTTTTCCACTATATCCGTTATCTGAATAAACTAAGCAATCCTCACCTCTTGCTTCGTATTTGCACATTTCAATTTGTGATTCAATAGAAATGCTGTCTTCCCTAAATACTGACTTACGTGCGTATATAGCTATTTTTTTACTTATAATTATCAACCCTTTCAATTTCTGTATTCGTACAAAAATTAAATTGTTGATAATGATCCATAATATGATTATAAATCATTATCAACTTTAATTCAAGTATTTATTTCCTCTTTATTAAAATATTTGCTAAAAATCTCGAAAAGTTTTAATTGAATGGACTCCCTTTCTTCCTCCGATATTTCACACTCAGTTTCAACTATATTAGTCATCAAAATAACACCCCCCAATTCAGCTTATGTTGATATGATATAAAATACGACATTTAATTATTTAGAATTTGATTTATCTTAGCAGCAGAGTATATACTATTACTATTTTCAATCACATAATCACACAAATCTTTACTTTTATTAAAACTCTTTTCATCAAATTTTATTCTTGCTTCAATTTGTTCTTCGAAATCGCCCCTTTGCCTCATTCGTTTTATTCGTTCCGATTTTGGTACTTTAATATAAAATACAATAAAAGGAATGTTTGAGTGTTCTTTTAAATATTTTATACCTTCTACATCTATTATATAAATATCTGAATCTTTGAGTTGTTGTTCCGTAGCAAAATAGTGATTTCCGTTATAATATGTATAAGCAATAATGTTATCTTCTATTTTATAATGATAGTACTCATCCTCTGTTATAAATGTATGAGTATTTTCTTCCGGAAATCTTCTTGGTCTTGTTGTATAAGATAATAGAGGAACATATCCGTATAGACTTGATAAATAATCTTGTATAGTATTTTTACCTGAACCCGATTCTCCGACCAATAATATTTTAGATATTATTTTTTTATTCATTTTACACTCCATTACTTTATATGTCTGATAAACAAATATCTAAGCAATCTGCTTTTTCTCGAATACTCAAATCATCAAAACACTCTTTTAAATATTTTTCTGCACAATCTTTACAATAATCTTCACCATCTATTTCATACTCAGCTTCTTCTCCACAAACATCACAGTTTACTACTTCCACCTCGTAGTAAGGACAAGACCTACCCAAACATGGAAGTTGACAACTAACACAGTTACTTTCTAATTTTCTACTCATTTAACAATTCTCCTTTAATTTAATCTGTCATTTTATGCCTTTCTCTTTTCCGTCAACTATGCTTCTATAAATCATTACAGTAAACAGAAATACTAAATAAGTAGTAGTTCTTTGGCATAGGGCAGAGTTTTAACCCAACCAACAAAATTTGGTTCATTTGAATTGTCAAGTCCAGACCAATTGTTTAATTTGTGATTTTTACGTTGTCTGTACATTGTAAGTATATTTTCATAATTCATTGTACAGGTTCTCGTTTGATTATAGCTTGATGGTAGAAGCTGTATTATATCATACCATATCTGTTTATCCTTTGTTTCAATATACCTAAGCCGCAGTATCTCAATGTATTCAATTATACTCTGCATATGGATCAGTGTTTCCTTGTCCATTCTGCCACAACTGAAATGGGATATATCAAACGGGGAGGAGGTTATCTTATGCATAGTGCTTGTTGAATTTGCCACTGTTCCTATTTTGTATGTATCAAATTCTTTCCACCAGTATATAGGTGCGGTAATATCTACCGATACAAATATTTGCCGTAGGAATTTTCTGTGCTCACTTCCTGCACGAATCAGTTTTTGCATAAGTGATAGATCGTTTTTACCTATGATATATGATGTTTTATGTCTGTTACACTCAACTTCGTATAAACATTCTTGGCAAGAAGTTATTTCTTTTTCATTATATTTACTACCATCTGGACAGCCATAACAGCTATCGCTTTTGTCCCATGAGTTCATGGGGTTTCTCATTCCTCGAATTGCGTGTTCAAATCCCCATACTTCTGTATTTTCAAAGTTCATTTTTTCTCTCTCCTTTAATTAATTTCCTATTTTATAGTTTATAGGTTATCACCCATTTTCCACTCTTTCATATCAAATTTGTATCTTTCTCTTTCTTTAAATTCTTTATATCTTCTATCTGATTGGCACCATAAGCAAGTTCCATGATTACAACAATGTTTATCATACTTTTTTGCTCCATTGTATAACTTCCTATGTTCCCTCCCATGTTCTATTGCTTTATTAAGACTCATTTTGTAATTCTCCATACCAAATGTTTGAAAACAATTTTTAGTGTTTTAGTCTATTGTTTTTGTCAAAATATAAAATATACAAAATTGTTAGCAAACCTAAAACACATATCATAACATCTTTCATTAATACTTTAATTCCCCTCTTTATTTTTTTATTTAATTTACCCATTTTATCACAGGATTGCCTTTAAAACCCTTTACCCATATAAACCATGCGTATGCTACCGCATTATCTTTTGGATTAAAGATACCATTCTTCCCACAACAAACCCTTGAAGAAAAAAACATAAATCTTTTTAGGTGGATATTTTTCAAATAGTTGTTTACGAGCTTTGCCCTCTAAGAATGTTAATTTGAGAAACATTGCTATTTTTGTACTATCCATAGATATATCCAAAGCGTGTTCTACAAATTCTTTGGCATACTTGTATGGTGGGTTTGTTATAATATCCCTACTAAAATCCTTTTCAATATTTTCTCTATTGATTTTGAGGAAGTCTATGATTTTGGTGTCCTTATATCCTCTATCAATAATATCACTACCTTTGACGTTATATCCTCTTGATTCTAATACGGTGGCTATGTGTCCGCCACCAACGGCAGGTTCCCAAACATATTTGCAAAACCTTTCATTTTCTAAAAGTATTTCTACGGCTTTAGGTTCTGTGGCATAATAATCATTATTTTCTGTCACTGATTTATTTCTATTGTTACATGAAGAAATGAACTTGGAAGTGCCTATCCAGTCTTTATTATTATTTGTTATTTTTACCACTCCTCTTTTTAGTAATTGACTAACAAATCTATACTTGCCATCGCAACTTTTATATTAAATATAATCTATCTTTTTATTGTTTTTTTGAAATACCCAAAAATAACAATGATATTTTCTTGCGTTCTTCTGATTTTCAATCTGCCATTTTGCCGATAACCTATTCTTAGCTAAAAGTATAAACAAATCTTTGGGATAAAATCCTATCTTAACTGCTTCGTTCATAATAAATACATGAGTCATATACTGCTTACTACCACTTATCTTATCTTGACATTTAAAAATCAAAATACCATCCGGACTGAGGATTCTATGAAATTCTTTCATGCTGTCAATATAAAATTTATGTAATTCCTTTTCTGAAGGATAAACTCCGAATCGTTTATTAATTATGTTATTTTCATCATTACTTACTAATGATTTGCCTGTGGTCGCAAGAAATGGAGGATCAAAGATGATACAATTTAATGAGTTTGATTTTATTGGCAAGTTTCTACAATCAGCATATACGACTCCTTCGGCTTGGGGATTAATGTCAAATTTTAATCTTGGTTGCTTAATATCTAAATCTTTATAAAAGTTACCCTTGCTATAAGTTGGGTCGCAATCAATTATTTGTGTAGGAACATGAAGTCTTAAAATATTATGTATTATTTCTGTTTGGTTATATGAAATACTTTTTATCATATGTTCTTAACCTCTATTTATTGGGTCTATTCGTGTTCTGTTTTTGGGTATTAACAATGCTTTCCGCAATCTCACTCCTTTATTATTCAGTCTGTATATGTAAAGGAAGCTAATCAGGTGAGTTATATCATCTATACTCTCATAGCTTTAAACCGCAGTTGATACCCTGTGGAAACCGAACATTTAATGGCTGTTTCCTCTTTCAGTGTCTAATATTAATCCACGCATGACGGTGTTTACCTCGACAACCTTGACTTTACTGGACATTTAACCGAACATATAAAGTCGGCACCGCAAATCAATAAATTTGTTAGCACTCAATTTAACTTTGATTAATTATCAAACCAAAAGACAATCCTAAATTTATCAGCATTCTCCTTTATTTTTTCTTCAAGTGCCGCACCGGAGTCATATAAATGAAAAACCTCAACCATTCTCCTAATGATATTTGCACATAGATTATTTAATGCACTATAGGCTCGTTTGATTTTACTGCTTTCTTTTGAAAGGTTTTCTTCAAGTTGATTCCTGTATTCCAGTAATTCTTTTGCTGTGTACCAAGAACGAGAGTGACCATCGCACCCCCAGTAGTCACTAAAGGCTTTAACTAAATTGCTAACATCACAAGGAAGCCCTCTAATTTCTGCAATTTGTTCAACATCACTTCTTCTTCTAACTCCTGCAAGCATCGTGAAAAAAGCATAGTTTCTCCCATCGTATAACGGTTCTGGTATAAGATAATCAACGAAGTCCTCAAGAGTATCAATGTTCAAGCTATCCGGTTTAATATGAGGGGAAGCCCTAAAATGATCAACGCATATCCACGTACCCTCCTTCGTTTGTTTCTCGCAAAACATATGTATATCACATCCCATTTAAAAACCTCCTTATGTTCTAACTTCTCTCAACGTAAATGCCCTGTTTCTCAGCGTTTTAGCCGTTTCTGTGTATAAAATCATAAATCTCTTTCCAATTATCAGCTCTAAACATTCCATTCGCACTTGCGTCATAACTTTTATTGTGTGGAGCTGTCATTAGAACTTTGATAAAGTTCCCATTTTCGAGATTGTGTATACCGTCATCAATAAGGTAATCAGCACAAATCATTTGTTTATTATATGTAATTATCATCTTATCCCAAGTGATAAATGGGAAGTATCTCTTAATAATAAACTCATATTTATTTTGGATGGTTCTATAATCGGATGCCGTACAAATATAAATACGATACCCTTCATTATACAATTTTTTTAAATAATGAATTGCATCCTGTCTTGGTGCAACATTAATCCAAAATTCCTTATGATTAAACGGTTCATAAATCTGTTCTCTTGTCAATGTTGGAAAATACAATTTTATATTCCAATTATCAATATCTTTTATATCAACGTTGTACCCATATGAATGGTTTAGATATTCAACCCAAGCAGGCAGTAAATCTTCAATGGTGTCATCCATATCTACAAGTACGGTCGTATCTCTTGCCGCTTTGCTATGCAACTTCATTTCCAAAACTATCCCATCCATTTCTTGTATTTCTAGCATACATTTCTATTTTTTTTAAATCAGGATAGAGTCGCTCAATAATCTCATAAGCGATTTCCGGCTTTTTACTATGTTTCGTAACCCTTTCTCTAAAAACCGTATGTATTTTGCCACGTTCATCCTTTGCCACTGGCGTTAGTTTTCCTCTATACATATAAAGAAGATACTCGTGCCCGTAACGAACCGTAAATGCTGCCAGTATTCCAGTGACCTTATCCCATATCATTCTTGCATGAAGTTTATAACCAAGACTTTCAGCTATTTGCTGTGCTTCAAACAAATATTTATCTATTGTCCATAGAAACAAAATTGAGTTCTCCCCCGTAGAATTTGTAGCAAGCCGTAAATGTTCCTTAATTTCATCTAAACTACAAACTGGATAATCAAGCGGTTTGCCACTACTATTTTTTCTAACAGATTTCTTTCCGCCTTTACTTTGTTTCCAAGGCGGGTCGGCATAGATTAGATCATAGCTACCACATGGTATGCTATTTAAGTCACTTACTATCATTTATTTTATCACTATCCTCTAATAACTTTTATTTATCTTTTAGTTTTCTGAACTCATTATACCTTCTCCTTATTTATTTGATTTTTGCAAAACCTCGAATCCCTTGATAAAGTGCAATAACATCTTGAAAATATTTTTTCTGATTGCTTGTTGGCAATTCGTCCATGCGCCCCAAGCCGAATTGCATATACCCAGCATCTAAGTTGTGACACATCGGGCATTCAAAATGATGTATTGGAGTTCCATATCCATCCCTGATATTCCCAATAGTTCCTTTAGGAAGAACATCTACCATATTTTCATATTTACAATTTGGGCAAAAGAAGTAGTATTTATTTTTCATGTTGTATCACCTAATATTTTTGTTTCGATAGCTCCTGTGCCAACAATCTGCATTGGTCTAATAACTTCATCAAACCATTTGGTATCACGAATGTCCTCAGTTGTATATACAAAATTTGCTCGTCCACCTCTGCAATCTACAAACGGCTTAACCCAATAAAAGTGTAAAATCTGTGTATCATATACAAAACTATTGGCAGAGTTAATTTTTACCACACCATTTGGGGCATTTATCGCAACAAACTTTTTTGCAGTTTCTATATTTTCAAAAACTAAAGCAATTTTAATCTTATTCATAATGTCTCCTTACTATAATCAATGATATTTATAAAAGATGTTACTCTCCTGCCGTTTTTATGAGCATAAATATTTCTACACTCTACGCAATGAGCTTCAACATTTATCACACTTCCGTCAACCCTTGTGCTTAGTACAATCCTTTTCTTTGGATTTTGCGTTATGTATTCATGTGGTGTCCACTCTCTTATAGCTATGCCATCACTTCTAACCCAAAATCTATACAAAACCTCATAATCAGACTTGTCGCAGCTTTCTGAACTCATCATATCTTCTCCCTAAAAAAACAATAAAAGTGCAGTTTTATTTTTTTATTCTTTACCACCATACTCCTACCCGGCAATTCGGGCATTTGTAATATGTTTCTCCATGACGGTATTCTATCGCTTCGTATTTAATATTACAGTGTGGACAATAACCATTATTAAAAGCTTTTTCTTGATTGCTAAAACCAATGGAGGCTATTAAAAAGAATATAATACCGGTTAATATAATTATTAAAATTCTAAATACCCACCTCTTAGTTTCAAACATACCAATAATACATAATCCACAAAATCCTCCAAAAACTACTCCTGTAAATAACCCTAATAATATACCAGATATTGTCATTAAACTCTCCTTGAATATATTTTTATTAATAAGATAACATTTCCTTTTTCGCTCTATTATAAAAATTGCGATCAATCTCGAAGCCAAAGGCACTACGATTTAACTCTTTTGCAGCTCTTAGCGTACTTCCGCTTCCGGCACACGGGTCAATAACAACATCACCCTCATCTGTGAAAATCTCAATAAGTTTTTTTAAAACCTTAACAGGTTTTTGTGCCGGGTGGATTTTCGGAATCTCTTTTCCGTCTTTCTCCCACTCAAACCAGTTAAAGATCATTTTCCCTGTACCACGTATCGTTTTACCATTTTCATCAGACTTAACACCATTTCTAAATTTAGGCAATCTGTCACGATATAATATCAATGCATATTCTGTAGCTCCGACAATTCTCATATTTGCCTTTAAAACTTGTGGGCTATAATTTTTAATAAAAACAAGAGGTATGTAATGATTAAATCCATATTTTTTAGCTGCCGACACCAACGTCGGTATCTGTTCAAATGAACAAAATACAATCATGCATGGTGAATTGCTGCTCCTACCCCTCTGCACCGGTCGGGTATCATCTTTTTTTAGCATTTTTGAACAGAAGTGAAAGTACTCGTATAAATTAAAATTAAAATCAGAATTAAACGCTGCTTTTCCTGCAAGTTTACTTTCACCATTTTTATTATCTCCACCTTTATACCACATTGGATTTGAACCATAAAAATTAGCACCTATGTTATACGGCACATCAGCAATAATAAGTTGTGCGGGTGGTATAGCGTATCTTTTATAATTCTGCATCGAATCCCTGTATAATTCACATTTTAATCTTTTTTGATATAACATTTTATTTTGGAGTAAACTATAGTTTTTTTGACCGGTCAAACCTCTTTACTCCTTTCTGAATTTATATTTTTGTTGCTTTTCTTAATCTATCTTTACAATTTGTTCTATCACAGGATGCTCTATTTGTGTTGCTAATACCTCAAGACTTTCATCATTGAAAAGGTTATAAGCCTCCTCAGTAGCTTCTTCTTTACTATCTGCTCCAACTTCATAATTGATTTTACCCTCAAACCTCATTGCAATATTAAATTTATTTTTCATCTTTGTGTTCCTTTCATATGTTTATTTTTATACTGGTTGATATGTTTTATATTACTGTTTTCTAAAATACAATTTATTTTGTATATTCTGTATATACTGCAAATTTAAAAATATATGTATAGATAACCCTGAATAACCGGATTCTATTAGTATATCCTATTAATTTCACGCCTTACTACTTCTCCGGTAGAATTTATCACCCACGAATATAATTCAGCCTTAACAATGTCACCTTCATTATATTGCCACTGCGGTGGACAACCAAGCATACCCGATCCCGTGAATGTATCTGTATAAGTTAATTGATATTCTTCGCTTTTAACCGAAACCTCTACCCTGTACCAATTTGTAGAAGCATACCAATGTCGCTTGTCTACGCTTGTTACCACAACATCAATATCTTTATAATAAAGGGATGGGTTTTCTTTTTTAAATGATTGCGTATTTTTTGATTGCCGGATAGTACATCCGAATAGTAAAAACAATAATAAAAGGGAAATAAAAACAACCTTTATAATTTTTAAATTTTTCATCTGTCTATTCCTTTAGTTATTTATGTAGTGTATTTCCCATACAGACTATAGGTTTAAAGTTCTTTAAGTTTTATCATTCTTTGTCAATTCCCCCTTGAATTTTTTAAACCACTTGCACCCTTGACGAAATTCTTCGTCATCTATCCCGCAACACCTCTGTGTGCCGCACAGAAAACAATACTTTTTTATAAATTCTTCTTTTGTCATATGTCGTTTCTCCTCGGTTCTTTTTGCATTTTATCACCTACTCATTTAGTTTAAATAAATTAATCTACTTTTACGTTTATGCATTCAAGTACTTCTCTCATACCTAACCCACCTTCAGACCACGGCTTCATACAATAGTGCCACAGTTTTGGATGTGAAACTGCAAGTTTTTGAAATCTATTCGGTTCCTTTTCAAGATGAACACCGAACCCACAAAATACGCAGCCGGTTCTACTACAACCAGTAGTTTTTAGTTTACCATTTTTATCTCTTACAATATCTCCATAAACTGATGCGTATGGTATGTTAAAGGTGGATAAATATGTAAGAATATCTTGTTCCGTCCAGAATGACATGGGCTTCGAGACAGGTCTATTCATCTCAAAAGAATTGCAACCATATCGCATCCAATTTTGTTTTCTGGCTAAGCTTTCGTAAGCCATTGTTGCAACTATTGGTTTATTGCCGGTTTGTTTTTCGTATTTTTTTGCCGGTTTCTTTTTCATAATATTGCAACACATATGGCTAATAGGAATGTTGCTATCTCTTAACAATTTCCAACGTGCAAGAGAAAATCTTCTTTTGTACTTTATGTTATAATCTGAATTATCATCAAATCTTTCAGCATAAGATTTATACTTTCTATAATTATAAATCTTTTCTGCCACATATTTACTGATTATCGGATAACCATAATTTTCAATAACTTTGCGGAAATTCATTTCAGGTTTTATCCAAGTAACATTTGGTATAGTTTTAACAAAATCCCGCAATTCCGGATATTCCAGACCGGTATCAATAAATACAGCAGGAATATCGGGATAAATTTTTCTCGTTATATCAAGTAAGACCGTTGAATCTTTTCCGCCGCTGAATGATACATAAACCGCTCCCTTATTCCTTATATACCACTCCATTATTTTCGCCTGAGTAACCATAATTTTTCTATCTAAAGACCAAGATTGCATTTCTTTCAAATCTTCATTTGTATGTTTCCCTAATGAAATAGAATTTTCATCTTCTGTCATTTATAAAAAACTCCTATTCTTAAATCGTTTTGTAACTTATAACTATTAACATTTACTATGCTTTGCACAATCAAACATCAAAAACTCAGCCCATGTCGGCTCTCCTGTATCATTGCACCAACTTGGTTCTTCAAACATTTTAGTGTATGCATCACAAGAATTATCAATAATACTAAATTTGTCTTCTCCACTTATTTTTACTAATACATCGCGTATTTCAATTCTTTTTGACAATCGACAAATCCAGTTTGAAAATTCTTTAAAAGTACTATCGTATTTTCTATCACGCAAAGCGGCATCTACAACTATGATATATTCATCTTGTAATTGAAAAGGAAGGCAATTCCGATTTTTGCTGTTTCCCAAATTACTCCGTTGACCAAACTCGTCGCAATTTGAGCTACTATTATATCCATTCTTTTGAATTACATATATATCCATGTTACCTTCCGATCCTGTGACTTGCGGAAGATGAGCAAGCACTGTGTCAAGAATATACCTTTTCTCAAATTGAGTTCTTCCGAGAGGAGAAACTGTGATTGTTCCATTTATATAAGTCCAAAAAGACATCTTATCACTCCAATCAATATTACCGATTAGTGCCTCTCAATTTCATCCATTATTTAACCCATTTTAAATAATTTTTTCAAATTTAAAACCATTTTCTTTACAATAGTTTTCTACATAACTGCTTTTATATCCGTAAACAGTAAGAGCCTCGCATTCGTCAAACACATTATAGTTTATCTTAGTAACACTGTCGGGTATCGTTATACTTGTCAGACCTGTACAATTTTTAAATGCAGACGTATCTATTAACGTAACACTATTGGGTATCGTTACGTCTGTTAGCCCTATGCAACCATAAAACGCCCCCGTACCTATCACCGTAACACTTTCGGGAATTATTACGCTTGTCAGTTCGGTACAATCCTCAAATGCAAGATCAACTATATAAGTAACACTGTTAGGTATGATGTAGGCACCTTTTTTACCTGCCGGATATATTATTAAAAAGGATTTATCTTTGTTAAATAAAACACTGTTATCGGATGTATAGTATTTGTTATCCTTATCAATATTCATACTTGTGAGTCCGATACAACCCGAAAAAGCCCACATACCTATCCACGTAACACCAGTTCCTATTGTTACACTTGTCAGTCCAGTACAATCCTCAAACGCCCCATAACCTATCTCCGTAATACTGTCGGGTATCGTTATATTTGTCAGACCTGTACAATTTTTAAATGCATAACTGCCTATTGATGTGACAAACTTACTGTCAATTTCAGACGGAATAGCAACCTCCCCGCCGTTTCCGGTATAACCTGTAATCGTTACACCGCCGTCCTCGTTTTCTTTCCATTTAAAACCATCATTAGTTATGCCTCTGCTTATAAACATATTAATTCTCCTTTAAACTTTTAAATTTGACTTTGCATTGAAATCATAATATTGTTGAGCAATGTATGGATAAAGTGACTCAATCATTTCCATTGCCCTCCATTCTGAACCTTTTATACCTATATCGTTTAGATACTGTTTAATATCTCTTTTATAGAGTTTATATCCATTTTTTCTCATTCCCCTACATTGGCAAAATAGTCTAAATGTAAATGTCTTAAACATTGATGGCTGGTTACACCAAGCAGCAACAGCGGCATAAAATGATGAAAACTTAGACTGGTATACCTTTTCAAAGCGCATTATATACGGCTTCGCACCGTATCTGCTTAGTATATCAATTCTATCAAACAGATTTCTTATATCTGTTTCCCAGAACAAATCATCATACTTATTTTCTTTGTCACATCCGCAAAAAACATAAAATTTTAATTCTCTTTTCCAATCCGGTACAATTTTTCTAATCAATTCAAGCTTTGATATTATTAAATCTTTATCTTCGATATTATCAAAGGCAAAAATCATCTCTCCATCGTACTTCCACTTAGAAATTTCAAGTATTTTTTCTGCTGTCAATAGTCTTTCATCTAAACCTTGCTTGAACTGAAATCTCTTTCCACTATCAACTACTGGTTGTATTAACTCTTTCCATTTTGAATACCCGAAGAAATTATCATCTAAAAAACATATTTTGGGTCTACTATCATCTAAAAACTCACTTAAAGGACTTGCTTGAACAGCACCTTTGTAATTTCTATTTACACAATAATAACAACCTCTAAAACATTTTCTTGTAAGGTAGCCTATAGAATAATCAAGATAATACTTAAACTCAGAACGCTTTGCTCCATTGGCTATTGCATTGTTTACCCACTCATCATACAAATGATAATCTGGCATAATATGTTCTATTTCATAAGGTAGGTTTGGTGCTTTGTCGTAGAAGAAACCGGTACCACCATATTCAATATTAGGTTGTTTTAAAAAATCATTATTTTCATACCATTCTAAAATATTATCAGATGTTTTATTTGTTTTATCTTCCGGTTCTCCCGGAATTTCTGTATCAGTAAATACTTTTGAAATGTACACTTTATCAAATAATTCTAAATTTTTATAGTCGGTCTTTAATATAACATTATCGCCAAGTTTCTTATGATAAGCTGATATTTTCATAGAACATAAATTTGGAAACCTGTGTTTCTTTTTACCTACAATATCAGCATCTATAACCGCAATTTCTTTATTCAATTTACCCTCCAAATCTTTTAATAAAACATCTATCCTTTTCATCAATATTACTGATTGGTGCTTCCCAAACCACCATTGCGAATATTAGTTGCATTATCATCAACCGTAATGCCATAAGGCACAAACACACCTTGACAAAAAGCATCGCCATTATAAATAGTCATTGATTTATTAAATGTCTTATCATTATTTGATAACTTAACAAAAATATGCCCTTCATTAACTTTATTATTATAATAATCAGAATCAATAATCCCCGTACCGTTAGAAAGAGACACACCATACTTAAAACCAATAGAGCTACGAATGAATTCAGTTAGTACCCATCCCTCCTCAATTAACACTTTAATTCCTGTAGGAATTTTAATGTTATGTCCTGCGGTCAACGTAAATGAAATTGGTGCATAAAAGTCATATCCGGCACTTCCCTTAGTAGCTCGTTGTGGGAGTTTAATATTGTTATAAATTGACTTTATGTACATTTCATCATATTTAATATTGTCACATCCAAAACACTCCATAAAATCTTTTTCAAACTGCTTATAACTTACTTTCTCGAACTTCGCTATTTTATTCATTGTAATACACCTCTAAATAATTTTCCTAACAATTGCACAAAATAATTTTGTTGTTTTTAAAAGACTTTTGTACATCTATAACTCTTTGATTTGAGCTACCAACCCATAAAACCTGTTTATGGTTTATATCCTGTTTATCAATTTCAAATTGCCCATCTGCAAGAACGTCTGATAGTCCAACCGTCATTAGCCTTGTTAAAGCACTTGATGATGTTTGATGTAAAATATTTTCCCAAGTATAGCCAGTGAAAATCCATATTTTCTTTTCTGGATATAGTAATTTTAGTCTTTTAATAATTCTTAGTATAGTTGATACATTTTCATCTGCTAATGGTTCTCCACCTAAAAAAGAAATTCTTTGAATATACGGTTTATTTGCTAACTCAATGAATTTATCTTCAATTTCTTGTGTCCATTCATATCCACCATCAAAATCCCACGTTTCTTGATTAAAACACCCTTGACAGTGAAAATGACATCCTTGAACGAACAGGGATATTCCAACTCCCTGCCCGTTTGAAATGTCCATTTTGCGAATTAGTGAATACCTCATTATGAATCACCATCATACGCTTTATCATCAATATGTAATACTCTTTCTTGAATTTCTTGTGTTCTACCCTGATTCCAGAAATTTGTACCTATATATCCACAAGTTCTTCTTGCAACGCTCATTTTGTTCTGATCACGGTTGCCACAATTTGGGCATTCCCAAATTAGTTTCCCGGATGTTTTATCAGTAATGATTTTAATTTCCTTATCATATCCGCAAACCATACAATAATCACTCTTTGAGTTGAGTTCTGCATACATAATATTGTTATAAATAAACTGCATTAGCTGAATAACTACTTGTAGGTTATCATTCATATTCGGAATTTCAACATAACTAATTGCACCACCGGGGGATAATTTCTGGAATTTTGCTTCAATTTCTAATTTATCAAATGCATTTATTTCCTCAAACACCGGCACATGATAAGAATTTGTAATATAGTTCCTATCTGTAATTCCTTCAATTTCACCAAAACGTTTCTTTAAACATTTCGCAAATTTATATGTAGTACTCTCAATCGGCGAACCATACAAACTATAATCAATGTGTTCAGCTTCTTTCCATTGTGTGCATTTATCATTTAATGCTTGCATTACCTTTAAGCCAAAAGCCTCTCCAACACCACCATCTGTATGACTATTCCCAGTCATATATTTTACACATTCATACAGTCCTGCATATCCAAGAGAAATTGTTGAATAACCATTATGGAGTAATTTATCAATAGGTTCGCCTTTTTTTAATCTTGCAAGAGCACCATGCTGCCATAAAATAGGTGCAACATCTGAAGGAGTCCCTTCGAGTCTCTTATGACGCAACTGCAATGCTTTATGACAAAGTTCTGTACGAGTTTCAAATAATTTCCAAAATGTGTCCATATCCTTGTTTGATGAAAGTGCAATATCTGGTAAATTAATAGTTACAACACCTTGATTAAATCTGCCATAATACTGTGGCTCACCCTTTTCATTAATATATGGAGTAAGAAAACTTCTACATCCCATACACGGATAACAGTTGCCGTTTCCATTCTTATCAATTTTGTATTCAAGCATTTTCTTTTCAGAAATATAATCCGGTACGAGTCTTTTTGCAGAACATTCAGCAGCGAGTTTTGTTAAATAAAAATACTTGCTATCTTCATGTACGTTATCTTCTTCTAAAACATAGAGAAGTTTTGGAAATGCCGGAGTCACCCATACACCTTTTTCATTTTTAACACCCTGAATCCGCTGCCTTAATACTTCTTCAATGATTAGTGCAAGGTCTGCCTTTGTTTGTTCATCTTTAGCTTCCCCAAGATACATAAAAACAGATAAGAATGGTGCCTGCCCATTTGTTGTCATCAATGTAACAACCTGATACTGAATTGTTTGGACACCTTTATTAATTTCGTCTTTTAGACGTTTATTAACTATAGACATATACTTGTCATAATCGGATTTGTTTTGAGGTTCTTGCCCAGTAAATTTAATATACTCAGATAATACTTGCTCTTTAATTTTCTTTCTGCTAACTTCAACAAATGGAGCAAGGTGGGTAAGACTAATGCTCTGTCCTCCGTATTGGCTTGATGCAACCTGTGCAATGATTTGCGTAGCTACATTGCACGCTGTAGAAAAACTATGAGGCTTTTCTATCATGACGTTGCTAATAACCGTTCCATTTTGTAACATATCTTCTAAATTTATGAGATCACAATTATGTAGCGTTCGCTGACCAAAATAATCTATATCATGAAAGTGGATTATTCCCTCCTCGTGGGCTTGTATAATATCCGGTGTAAGTAACATTCTTTTGCTAATATCTTCACTTTCAATTCCTGCCATATAATCTCTTTGTGTGGTTACAAGCATCGCATTTTTGTTAGAATTTTCTTCATTCCAATATTCACTATTATGTTCTAATAGCTCCATAATGGACTCATCAGTAGAGTTCTTTACATCTCTCTGAAACTCCCTAACTCTACGATAACCCTCATATGATTTAGCTGTAAGAATTTCGCCTTTTGCAATCAGTTTCTCAAAAACCATTGCTTCGACCATATAGATATCGAGGTCATTAACATTCCGTACCTCACTTTCAATTTCACTGGCGATATTTCTTGCAATTTCTGGTTTAATAATTCCACTACCGAATGTCATTGCTTTCATAATTGCTTCGTAAATTTTTTCTTTATTAAATATAGCTTCGGAACAATCCCTTTTAATAATGTTCATAAAAACACCTCTGCAATAATTTTTCTGATTTAATTAAACTGATAAGAAATTTTGAATGTAATCAATAGCATCTTCATAAATCGTTTCATGATGAAAAATTGCAGATTTAATGTGCGGTTTTAATTCTGCTACTAATTTTCCTATACCAATAACAAAAATATGTTTATTGCTAAATTCATTTATGGAGTCAATGATCCCAATTTCATAAAGATTATTTTCATCAACTTCTTCTACATTCATAATTACAACATCACTATCATAGATTTGTCGCCTATTCCATTCTTCAAATTCTTTATCTGTAAATCCTGCCTTATATAAAGGTGGGTGGATAAATGAAATTGTATTGTCGCCTTGAGAACAGATTTCTTCTACCTGTCTACGCCATATCATATTATCTCCACCCAGCGTATAAACTTTAATTATTTTCATATAACCTACCTATTATTAAATAGTAAAAGCTGTTTAAATTATTTTTTTAGGGTTCCGTTTTGTAAATTTCTTGTAAACACTTTAACATTTGATTTTTACCCAAGTGGAATTTAGTGTTCCCAATTACATAATAAACTTCTTGCATTACTTTATTAAATTGTCCAATATTACGTGCTAAGCCCCCATTTTATAGCCCCATGTTGAGTCATAGTAAAACCTTTTCAACTATTTAATGTATAAATTACAAATAAACAACAATCTAATTTGTAGTTATTTGTTTTTCTGATTTAATGTTATTATAGCATGTTTCATATTGCTTGTCAATGCTTTTTCTGATTTAATTTTAAATTCAATGAAATTTTGCTTCAGGGTAATTCTCCGCAATAATTTATAATTGAAATTATATGATTTACTATCAAACGAATATACATAATATTTCGGCAATCCAACTATCCCTGTGTAGTTTATAATCTGATATAATAACAGTTATTTATAATACATAGACTATAATTTCAATATCAGAATTTTTAAATACACCTTTAATTATATCTACGACCTTTCCCCAATTTAGCTTATCCAATCCTGACCCAATTCTTGGCATAGCCAATTTGGTAATACTTAAATTCTCACATTGCCCCCTCATATCAACGAGTGCATCATATAAAGAATCATAAGTTGGCTTATGAAAACATCTTGCTTTAGTAACAAGATTAAATACATTATCAACTAATAACGCTTCTCCTACATAACCATATTTTTCGTTATTGAATATAGGATAATTTCTATAAAGTTTATATCGCATATTATATACTTCATTAAACTTTTTAGCGATACCTGCACCAAGTGCAAAATCACCGGAAATACAATGTGCAAGGTAATATCCTTGCGGAACGGAAAATAAATCACCATTTATTTCAGTAAAAGTCATAATATAATGCCTCCAATGTTTTCCTTTTAGCTTGACACTTCAATAGTAAAATTTTAGATATTGTCTACTTTTTCATATTTTTTAAGCCAGATTTCGGATGTACCTGTAATAGGCTCGTATGTGCCATTATCTAATCTTCTTAATTTTGGTTTTTTGGTTTGACTTGACACACGGATGATATCGCACTTTCCAAGCTTATTTTTATTAAAAGTTTTCTTATCAATCTTAACTTCAAGCATAGTACCGTTTTTTAAAGAATACACTTTTAATCTTGGAGAATATTTTATATCTACAGACATTACCACTAACATTTTACTATATCTACTATCTGCAATGTCAAGATAACCAAGATGTTCTACTTGTGCTTTAACTTTTTCATTAAGCGTTCTTTTGGGAAATTCTATATGTTTTGCAAACTCTGTCAAAAGACTTCTTGTATGTATCTTTGAGAACGTTTTATCCGTTTCTCTCTCTGCAAATGGTCTTACAATATCATATTTGATACCAAAATTATCTAACTTATCTTTTTTTATTTGAATTTTACCACTAAATTCATCAAACAAATTTGAAAGCTTCAATAGATAATTTGTATCTCCAAATTCTTCAAAAAAATCAAGATCAATAAGAATATTTAATTGTCTGGAATTAAGACTTGTTTTTTCTTTGAGGTCATAAAGCAAATCAATAAAAGTATTGTAATCATTATTTCTTAATGTGTAGATTTCATCGGCAACATTTGCATTCATAAACTTAATTGATGAGATACCTTTGAATATTTGATTGGTTTCTTTATCAAAATTATATGTAGCGATAGAATGTCTAAATTTTATTGGAGAAATTGTAATTCCACGTTTTTTAGCATAATCAATAATTGATAAACTTTTTTCTTCTTTTCCCTCAAAAATGTTTAGAGCTGTTGTAATAAATTCGAGCGGATAATAATATCTTAAATAGCCGCAAATATAACCAATCCAGGAATATGGGTCTGCATGGTTTTTCGAGAACAGATAATCACTTGCATCTTCAATAACTTTGATAAAGTTCACAATCAACACTTCGGATTTTTCTTCTTCGACACCATACTTCTCTTTCATAGTTTTAATGAATCCGGCTTTGATTTTTGGAATGAATTTCTCTGTGCCAATCTTTTTGGCAAAGCCTCTGCGCACTATATCTGCCTCGCCCATTGTGTAACCACAAAATGAATGTAAAAACTCAATAATCTGCTCCTGGTAGACAAGATAACCAAGTGTAGGAGCCAGGAATTTGTTTAATGCTTCATGGCCGTTATCTTGATAGATCCCTTTTGAAAGCTGGTCACGATAGGATTCACCTGCTGGTCTTATTGCTCCATTGCCAATAGAGAGTAAATCCATGTAAGACATATCTTTGTTTTTCTCTTTTATCTTTGCAACTGTTTCATCGCTTAGAAGCTGCTTTAGGTACTGTGTAGCACTTTGACTTTCCCATTGGAATATCATAGTCGTATCATCTCTAATGCTCTGCCATACTTTATCATCATCAGATGGAATATTATCCGGCGTTGCGAATGGAATGTTCGCAAGTTCGCAAGTTTTATAAATGAGTCCTATGTTGTCGAGTCCAAGTATATCCAATTTCACGAAGTTCAAAGAATCAATCTCTTTCATGTTAAGCATAGAAATCGGATATTCATCGGAAGATGTTGTAAATGTGCCAAACCACTCATCGACCGGCATAGGAGAAACTACGCATCCGGCGGGGTGATTGCCGACCGAAACAACTACGCCATTTACCATGTCAACATATTTAAAAACGTCTTTGTATTTCTTTCGTGCCTCAACTTCATCGGTATCGCATAAAGAAATTATTTCTTCTGAAAGCTGAATATAGTTGCCACTGACTTTATCAATTTCTTTTTGTAGATCTTCTAGCATACTATATGATTGACCTTGACCATTATAATATTTGCATAATTCTTCGTACTCATCATATTTTTTTTGCCATTTTGGACTTAACTTTGAGTAAAAATCGGAATCCTTATATAACGCCCTACATATATCACGAATTGCGCCTTTTAATGCAATCGTATTAAAAGTAACGATGTCACAGCAATAAAGACCATGTTTGCCATAAAGGTAGTCTTTTACTGCTTTCCTATCTTCTGATAACCAATCCGAGTCCACATCTGCGAGGCTTACACGCTCCTTATTCATAAAACGCTCAAAATTCAAGTTGTACTTAACACTATCAATCTCTGTGATATACAATAGATATGCTATAATGCTACCGGAAACAGAGCCACGAGAGTACCCATACTTGATCCCACGCTTTCGCATTTCCGACTTATAGTTTTCTTCGAGAAGCATAAAATCAATAGCACCATTGTGTTTATAAACATCGTATTCATAATGAATTCTATCAAGGTATTCCTGACAATTCGGATAATTTACTATGCCACGACTTTTATATCCTTCGTTAATCTTCTGCCTAAACACTTCCTCTGAATTGTTATATAACTTAGGGTACTTAGGCGAATAGTCGATTGTAAATTCTTCAATCATATCTGCCATTTTGTTTGTGTTTTCAATAGCCTGTAAAACAATATCAATTGGCAAAGAGTTTTGTTTTTTGTATGCGGCAACTAATTGTTCATACGACTTGAATGTTAAATCCCAAGCATCTTCATTTGAAAAATGTACATTTTTTGCCTTTTGCAGCATTGCTCTGCCATCCATATGTACATCATTTAAAGCGTGGGCATCAGTTCCGGCGATAAGAGGAATCCCCGTATCAAGAGAGAGCTGATATAATAACTTATTATACTCAATCTGATCTGCACAATTATGATGCTGAATTTCCAGAAAACATCTATGTTTATTATCTTCAACAAAGTTCAAAAATTTTTCTTTTGCTGAAGGTGTTCCACTATATAAAACGCCACCAAGACAAGCAGATGTAATTATTATATTATCAGATGTAGCATAAAGTTCCTCAAATGAAATTCTCGGCATATAATAAAAGTGAAAATCATCTCTGCAAAATGATTTTGAAACAAGTTTGTTTAGCTCTTTTACGCCATCATAATTTTTTGCAATGAGTACAATGTGATAATTGTCTCTTGTCTTTCTTTCACTTTGTCCATTATCTTCTGTTAAGTAGGCTTCAATAGCATGAATGTATTTCATACCACAAGATTCTATATATTCTTTCTTTTTTAACCACGCAAACAAAGAACCATGTTCGCTAAATGCAAATGCTTTCATACCAAGCTCTTTTGCTGCATCTACATAATCGTGGAAGTCTGTAATACTATCAATGTTTGTAACACCATTACTCAACATCGTGTGAATGTGATAAGGAGTATAATTTTTAACCATATTGCACTCTACCTCTACTTCCATGCTGCGGTCTTTGCATATTCACAACTATTGCGAAAACTACATAAATTTGTACAATAAAAATAATTTAATGTGGCGTTGTAATCTTTTTCATTTTCTATTATATGAATCGTATCAATAAGCCAATCTAGTGCAGCGAGGTATTCCTTTTCTTCAAACGGAATTTTCGCCATTTTTTTGTCTTTAAAATGATTCCAAATAAATTCTTTAGGATATTCATTGTACATATCAACTATGGCTTTGGCATATAGATACATCTGTTTCTTGTATTTTGGGAAAGTTGTCTTCGCTCTATAATTAAGGCTACCATCCAAATTAAAAGGATAACTGCTTGATTTATGATCTAAAATAACTATCTTATTATCTTTTTTATCACGCAGCAATAAATCTATGTAGCCAATAAATTTATATCCCAGTATTTTAAATTTTATCTTCTTTTCAACACCAAGTATTTCATAGTCATTTAACCATCCAAAATCGACATTTGCAAAATAATCTGCACACGTTTCAAATGTTTTATCCATAGTTGATTTGCTTGTTTTGTAAAAAACATTATTATCAAAATTATCCACATAATATTGCGATGCCTCATCTGGTGTCAGTTCGCCATTAAAAATCATCGCAAGAATCTCATGAACATAGCTGCCAACTTCTGCATAAAAATTACCCTCAGACAGATATTCCTCATTGTCATTGATAATATAATTTAAGTAGAATTCATATTTACAATTCTCAAAGGAAGTCAGCCTTGAATAAGACCAGCACATTTTGTCAATATCTTCTTTGTACTCGCACATTAAACCACCTTCTTTCTATTACTATATAATTCTTCCCATATTTCTTCACCAAGGTCTACCGGTGCATTTTTAGTATCCTTCCCTCCAAGCAAATGTTTTTTATCTTGAATTATATAGACATTTGTAATTCGCTTTAATTTATCAATGCTTTGCCAAACGCCATTATCTCTATAATCAACATCAGAGTCATAAGCAAAAACAATATTGACTTTAAGTTTTGCCAACAAATCAACTTGTTCTTTTGTAAGTGTGTGTTTTTCAGCCGAAGCACAATTTTTATATCCCCAACCGTAGGCTTTCATTACTGATTTTATTGACTCAAAAATAATAATTTCATTTGCAGCATTTACATATGGCAACGTAATGTTTAAGCCTTGAAAATAATCCATAACCCCAACTGTAAAGTAATTGATATACTTTGGTATTTTAAGGGCTTTGAAATTTTTATTTCTTGTTCTTCCTTTTACGTTGATTAAATTGCCATTAATATCACAAACCGGATATACAATTTTGTTCTGACCAGTATCTATTCTTATATCAAACAAATCCATAACATCTTGCTCAATACCTTCAGCACGCCATTCTCGTATAGGTTCCTGCTTATACTTATTAAATTCTTCCCAGTTTAAAATTAGATGTTTGTATGGTGTTTGTTTTGGCTTATTTAAATCCCTTACTTTTTTTAAAAATGTTATAGTACGTGAATGACATATTTTGGATAAATCAACTTCTGCTAATTGTGACGCCTTTTTAACTGCATCTTCAAATTTTAGACCTTCAAAATCCATCAAATATCCAATGATACCGCCGGAACGGTGGCAGGAAAAGCAATGATATAAATTTTTCTCAGGAGTAAAACAAAGGGATGGTGTTTTGTCTGTATGTGCCGGACAATGAGCAAAATAGTTATCACCTTTCTTTTCCAATTCCAAAAATTGACTCGCATAGCCTAAAAGGTCAGCATTTTCGTTGATTTGTTGTAGTATATCATCATCGTAATTGTCCAAATATGCTGATCTCCTTCTTAATAGCCGTAGGCATTTTTTCATATTTCTTTCATATCAAAAATCATCTTTTCTTTGATGTTGCTCAGCTTCTACAATCGTCATTGTGTCACCTGAAAATACAAAGTCAATATAATCTTCATCGTCATCTTCTTGTATTTGTCTACCAAGGCGATTTACATATATCTTTGCAAAGGCATTCCCACATTGCATACCATCTTTCGCAATCATCTCTTGGTTTTTGTACTCCCATTTGATGCCAACAGACAGATAACGATTGATTTTCATACTATCAGCAACTTCACCGTTCCTATTTAACTGACAAGCAGCAAGCACAGGAATATCAAGTTCACCAGCGATATTATTTTTTAAAAAATCGCATTTTGCACCAAGGAGATTATAGTTATCACTCGCAGATGTCTCATTGCTTTTCAAATAGTCATAAACAACAAATCCCAAACCAATTTTATTCTGTAACATTTTACAAATAGAGTACAATCGCTCCATTGTAAGATTTGGGTTATAAATATGCACAAATGGTTGTTTTTTCAACCAATCAATATTTTCTTGAATAATTTTAGCCTCTTCATCATTATATCTACCGTTCTTAATTCGTTTCATATCAATGCCGGTAAGATGAGATAAAAGCCGCTCAGTATAAAGTCTTGTTGGCATTTCACTGTCAATAACCAATGTTGGTACACCATTCTTTAACTTGTGAATAGCTTCGTTCATAAGAAACACTGATTTACCTTGTTTATATTTTGCCTGAACAACAACAAGTTCTCCCGGTTCATACGTAAAATAATCAATAAATGAAGGGAACTTAGAGGGAATACCATACATACCATCTGCCGATCTTCTGCTAATAATATCATTCCATATATTTTCGATATCGTTGCCAAGTGTATGAATTTCTGTGGTTACGATATATTTTTGTGTTAATTCATCCAATTCCGAATAAACTGAACTACTTAATTTTTCAAGTGTGAAATCAGGTTTATAACAGTTTGCACTTATTTGATTCAGTGTCTTGATTAAATCTCGCTTAAAAGCAAGCGTAACAATATTCTCGGCAAGCATCTTGTACTCTTCCAGGGTGTTCCTTGCGGCACCTTTATATAGTTCGACAAACTCTTGAACCGATGGAAGATTATATTTTTCAATTGTTTTTTGCACCCCACGATGACTCTGCAACTTATTTGATATATTGTAAGCATCTATGTTAGTAATACCATCTTTGTATAGTTCTTGGATTGCCCAATAAATACAACCATTTTCTTTGCCAAAGAAATAATTCGGTTTTAAATAGTCAGTATGAGTAATAAACTCCGGATGATAAATCAATGAGCCGATCACGCCACTTTCAGATTGAATATCTGAAAGTTCTGCTATATCCATCGCTTACCTCCTTATTAGCTATTATTAATAATGCTTTGAAATCCATTTGGCTTTTTGCTTACAGAAAACCTTGGTGCAGTATCTTTCTTTTCAACAACAACAAAACTATCTTTGCTATAGCCGGTTGCACTTAGCTTCTTTTTTGTATAAGCGTCCCTAATTTCTTTCTTATCAACGTAATACTTAAAACCGGCAGGATAATTCAAATTCATTTTGTGTTCAATAACATAATTCATAACGAACACAAGATAATCGGATTCAACACCTCTTGCAATGAAGTCATTAAGCATTTTAAACAATTGACTATACACAACTGTTTTGCTAATGTGTTCGAGCCATAAATTCTTGATGAGCTGAAGGTCTGCTTTTGTAGCTTCATCTTTCCACTCACCATTGATTTTTGCTTTGTAACAATCTTTATGATAATACATATTTCCTTTAGCAACATATTCATCGCAAGTAATATCAATATCTTTAGTTGTGTGTTTACATTGTCCATAACGGCAAGTTTTAATGTCAGATTTTTTTGCCATACTTATTCTTCCTTTTCAAGTAAATAGGTTGATTCTAAGTCAGCTTCAAATATAGCCAATACAAGTGGATATTTCTTGATTGCAAGAGATATTGTATTCCAATTTTCTTTCGCTTCCGTATAACCCATATGCCATCTAATTGCATAGCGCTCGACTGGCTTTAACTTGATAAATTCCTCAATCATCATAACCGACTTTTCGCCGTGACCATATGGTATTTTATCATCGACCGTATAACCAGGCACGGTTTCCCAATCGTATCTTCCAGCACTATCAGATTTCTTACCGTGGTCGCTATAAACTTTCTTGTTTTTCATTTCAACAACATAATAGTTGGATTTGCAAATATCATGAAGTAGGGCGGAAATAATAATGCTTTCTCGCCCAACCTCACTTAATCTATCCGACCAAACGGGGTTATTGTGTTTATTTAAGAGGCAATCAGCTACATTTAAACTATGTTCAACCAAGCCGCCTTCGTGACACGAATGAAATCGTGTACTTGCTGGAGCAGTATAAAAATCTGATTTTCTAAGATATTCAATCAGTTTATCCATTCCTTCTCTTTGACACTCAGACAGCATTGTTTCAAATCTTTTAATATAATCCTGATTAGCCATACTTTATACCCCCTAATTAGAATGGAAGTTCATCTTCATCATCTTCCTGTATAACATCCGCTTTGTTTGTAGCCTTAGTTTTAGTGTTAGTTTTTACTTTTCCTTTACTTCCAGCAGTAGCCTTTTTATTCTTACTTTCAACACTATTACCACCATTGTTATCAGGAATTTCAAAGCCAAAAATGACATAATTTGTATATAATTTTTTAGTCTTTGTATCATAATTATTAGTTACATCACAAGATGAAATTTTAACAGAAACACCCTTATCATATGAAGAATCGAATTCCTCACGAGTAGGAAGTCCAAGTTCTTTTACTGCTTCATGAGCATTACCGACAAGTCTAACGTATCCATCACTAAATTCAACGACATACTTGTCAGTTTCTTGATTTTTTCTACTAACGCTAACATTTGCCGTACTATATTTACCTTCGTCATTTACACTCCATATTCGAGCAAAAGCACCTTGTCTAAATCCCATATGTAATACCTCACTTTCTAACTGCCAAAAGCTGCTTTTCCAAATTAGTCAGAATATCAACATCTTCAATATTGTTATAATTTCCAGTAATAAGGTCATCACCCAAACTCGGATTTGCTTGTTTTTCCGCTGTTTTACATAGTTCTGCAACTTTCGCTTTTGCCTTATCTGATAATGCAACTTTTTTAGCTACCAGTCCTTTAATCTTTTCCTTTAGTTCATTTGTCTTGAAAGTTTCTTCCGGTAAATCCTCACCCTCATAAATGTAAAGACCAAGACCATGTAAGGCACACGCTTTTACCAAACAACGTTTCAAGCTTTTGTTAGCATCAACGGAAGTAATCTGGTCAGCAGCAATACTCTTGTTTTTGAAATCCATAATTGCAAGAGTTTCAACAATTTGTTCTCCATTTACTGTTACTCCAACTTCGACCCATCCAGTTCTACCATCATCATGCCAGTAGCGTGTATTTCCGTCTGCCATAATTTGTGGATAAATTTTATATGTTGCATCCGGGTACTTTTTTTTTACTTCTGCCCACGCAGAAGCCCAAGATAGATATGATAAACCGTTTTTGGTTTTAATCTTTGTAGAAACATCAACCGCATTTAAAATATCAAATACACTCTTATTTTCAGCCATCTTTAATTACCTTTCTTTTTTTCTGATTTAATTCTTATATTGGACTAAGCACTCATTACCAAACAATCAAATGAATCACCTTTTCTTTATTCTAAAATATCTATGTAAACACTCTTATGAGTGGAATTGTTTGACGAACTCGATAGTTTATATGCTTCAACACTACTATTAGCAAATTTTTCATTTTGTCAAATAACAATATATATTTTGTATTTGATTCTTATGATTATAAAACCTTTGGAACACCATTATCTCTACCGCTCCGTTTCCCAGTCCAAATTACTCCTCCAGCTTCTCCTTCGCAAATAAAATTACTTGCTCGAAGTGAAGCACCACTTTCTGATTTTAAAATATATGTAATCATTTTCTTATAACCCATATTTTTTGCAATTCTTGCACAAGCACCATATAAAATTGAACAAGCATTATATGTACCATTTGTGCAAATTCGATTTATTTCTAATGTTTCTCCGTCGTCAAGATAGCGAGAAATTTGTCATATATTCAAAGGAAATCAATCAGGTGAAAATAGTTATCAATCTATACTCTTTATTGATTTTATATTGCAGTAGATACCCTGCAACAACCGAATTTTAATTATATATATTTATTTATATACAGAAATAAAGTCAGCATTATTGCATTTTTATAAAAATTATATTTCATTAAAAGTCCTCAAAATATATTCTCAATAAGTTTTCTGCCACATTCGGGACAGTATTTCATCTTATATATAGCGATTGTACTATTACAACTTAAATCTTTTTCCCATTTTGAAACAGCTAATACTGTTGGTTCACCATATCCCGATTTAATATATAATCCATATCCATTTTCAGTTTTGCCAACACTAATATACCTTAAATCATTGTCTACAGTTAAATCGGGTTCAACAGTAGAATTGCAACAAAAATCACAATAGCTAATTTAATTCTGCTCTCCAACATTTAATAGATTACTCATTACTATATTTTATCCTTCCTTATTTTACTTTCCCTTGGGTTATTCTTGCTTTCATAGGCAACCTTTTCATTTGTCAGAAAAGTAATAGCTCTTTCAAAATCTGTTACCGTCTGTAACGGAGCCGTAAATATAACTCCGTCTCTGGTTTTAATCTTTACATACGTCATAAACATCTCACCTCTTTTCTACAATAAATTTTTATATTATCAACTGCTTATTCAGTACCTTTTTTATTGTCTTTGTATATGCTGATGATTTCTTGTAATTCGTCAGCGCTATATCCCAAATCTTCGTATTTTCCTAAAGCGTTACGGAGAGCACACTTTTCTTCCCATTCATTTTTAAAATCCATTGCACTACCATAGTCGCCCCAGCTTGACTTGTAAGTAAGTCTATTCATCTGCTACCCTCCAATATGCTCCTCACCCATTTTCTTTATTTATAATAAATTCTTCTGCTTCTTCTATATCTGGTTCATCAGATGTATCTTTAATAATAGATTCGAGTACCTTGAATGCCCATGATTTAGTCTTATAAGCTGTAAACTTACTCCTATTATCAATTCTAACCACTACACCTTCAGTAACATGACTACCTTTGGCAAGCGGTTCTGGAATGTCAAGGTATTTTTTACATCTCTCATTCAAATCTTCCCAAGTTGTATAAAGGAACTTTTCAAGTAGCGGAACATATTCACAACCAAGACGGTCACACCATTTAATCGTTTCCTCAGTAGGAATTTCAATAGTAACTCCATCATCATTAGTCATCGTAATACGATAGATATAGCACTTATTTTCACCAGGTTCGCAACCATATGTAAAAATCGTTTCAGCTCCATATTGCTTACTAAACTCTTTGTCTTTGACTTTAGAATTTTTGCACTTAGGCATAATTGGCGTATTGTTATTAATCCAGCCGACAATTTCACCATATACAGTCATTCCTTTTGGCAACTTATCAACAAAGAAGTCGTTATACTTCTTGCGGAACGCATTAGAGCCGTAATATCCGCCGTCATAATCTCTCAAAACAACACGACGAGTACCGCTAACAATCTGGAACTTAGAAGTAACTTTATCCGGCAGATGGAACAACTTCTTCAAAATAGGATTTCGTTTGGTTGTAGTGAATTCCAGACAGTTACTTACACGGAAAGAAGTACCATGTAGTTTACGGGTGATGTAAATAATATCATTCTCTCTAAATGCCTGTTGGTTATATGCAAGCTGCTCAGTTTCTTCATGTTCCATGAAAAATGGGTACGAAATTTTCTTGTGTTCCTCTTTTTTGTTTTTAGAAACCTTTGCATCGCCAGTATGAGTTCTGCGATTACCACGAGGAATATACTTTCTGCAAATCTCATGACCATCAAGAACTGTAATCTGATCGCCATCTTTTAGGCTTGTAATATCCGTATACTTTGCCAAAACAGCAATAGGAAGTACAAGACCATCAGACTTTTCACCACGGAGTTTTAACGCTCGAATATTTCTTTTATCTGGTTCAAGATAGCCACCAACATTATTACCATTTTCATCTTTTCTGCGGACTAAGTTATTGTCGTTTGCAAATTCTTCACTAAGCTGACCGTCCACAGGAAAATATATAACTCTATCCCCCGCAGCGTAGCTCATGTTGACAATTACATTATTTCCAAAAATCTCACAGCACTGTAGCCTATCAGCATTAGAATGCCTATGAATTTCTTTAATTGTCGTAATATAAGCACAATACACTAATCTCTTCCTCCTTATTTATTTTTTCTTAGTGTACATTTAGATTTAATTTAGTTCTTTTTCTGATTTAATTATTTATTTTTAAAAATAAGAGGTAACTTTTTCGATTTATACCAACAATTTGGACATCGGTAAAACTCATAGGATTTATCAGGATAAAAACACAATACACGTTTCATAGCCCTATTACACTTCCTACAAAACATAAGAAAAATGCTCCTTTCTTAACTGTATTATATTATAGCATATTCAACTTCGATTGTCAATAGTTTTTCTGACTTAATTTATTTTTTTATAAATACTCCGGTAATGAATAATATTCATTAAGTATACGTTATTCAATAACAGAAATCAGTACAAAAAATTTTAATATGACTCCTATCTGTTTGTCAGAGAAATTCATATATCCCAATCATGCGGCACCAAGCCTATGATGTTATCATAAATACAGCCACCAACAACATAGGCTTCATTACCACATTCATTAAGTTTTTTCAAATTTAATGTTATCAGGTATTATTAGATCCATGGATTATTTACTTCCTCCAAAAACTTAGAAAGTTTACCATCATGATAGAATACCAAATCGTTTTCAGTAATTGGTTTTCCAAAGTAGTGCTTTACAATTTGGTGGAAGATTTCAGCATTCAAACACTTAAACTCAACTTCGTTAGAATCGCTGTTATAAATCTTTATATATCCATTAGTACCTTCAATCTTAAACAGTTCAAACATTTCAACTCTTACAAGCTGACCAATCCCAAACGGACAACTATCTACAACTTTTTTCAGTTCAGAAAGAGAAAATCCGCTTCCAACACCATATTCACGTCGTACGCTAAGAATAATTTCATCTTCGCCTAGACTAAAAACAGAAACACTAGAAATCGTGTCGATAATGTGCTTACATAGAATGTTCATAAGATAATGTTCGTATCGAATCTGCTTTTTTGGATTGCAAGCGCCAAGAACAACTTGTCGAATGTACTTGCTATGTATAATGTGCTGGCTATCTGTAAACTTATCCACGAACTGTTCCCAAGTATCTGCCCCATCAAAAATCTTAGGAGAATAATGCTTCAATGCAGAAAAGTTTGCCTTTTTCATATCAATAGATATAAACGCACCACCATCGTTGTCCTCTACATACACATTCCTTTTAGAAACAGCAGCCTCAATTGGGTAATTTTCGTTATTAAAGGTATTGTATTCATCTTTTGCCTTGATAAAGTCAATAATGGAATCTTTAACTTTATTGTAATATTCAAAATAATCCTGTTCATTTGCAAATTGCCGCAATTCAGTGCAAAACACATTAAACTTGCTTACACAATTAAATAAAATGTCGATGGTTTGCAAACGCTCATAGAAATATGGATTATCAAAAACAACAATTGGTAAATTGCAATCTTTACAAAAACGCTTTTTCAGTGCAATGGAATTCATTACTTCTTCTCTTGTCATATGTGACATCCTCCTTAACAAACTTTTTCAACCAATCAGAATAATATTACCACCAAGGTTTTCATTATATCTTAAAAAATCGTACTTTGCAGATTGCAACTTGTTCTTTATTTCAGTTAGATTCATTTTTCATCCCTCCTTAAATTTTTTCTTGACATTTTAGAAAATACTATGTATAATGTAAGTAAATCGGTCATATTTTCTAACTGTGCTCTAATTATATCAGATTATTTTCTAATTGTCAAGGGTTAATTTAGAATATTTGACCGTGATTTAGGAGGCACATTATGGAATCCATGTTATATCAGAGAATTAAAGCATTATGTGAAAGAAATGAAATAAGCATAGCAAAATTAGAATCAAAATTGGGGTTTGGTAACGCTTCTATTAAAAAATGGGGTCGTGTCAGTTCTCCTTCGGTAGATAAGATAATTAAAGTTGCTGGTTACTTCGATGTTTCAGTAGACTACCTATTGGGCAGAACAGATATAGAGGGTTCTATATCTGATGTAATCGGTGACGAAGATATTATCTCATTCCAAAGAGCTAGACAAAAAATGACCCCAAAGGATAGAGAGCGTATGATGCAAATGCTCAAAATCGGCTTTGAATATGCTTTTTCTGATCAGGAGGGCGATGATAAATAATGGTACGTTATATTTATATAAATAATTTGGTTCTTAACATTTATGAGAAATTGCCAAAAATTCGGTTTCCACTTGACATTAAAAGTGTAATCAACTATCTTCCAAACTGTAGATATATGTCCTATCAAGATTTTGCGAAAATTAATAATTGTTCAATTGAAGATGTTATTCGAATTTGCGAAAGCAAATCCGGCTGTACTCATTATGATATAATGCAAAATAGATACTTAATTCTATGTAATCAATCAACGCAAAATAACAACAACATCGGTAGACAACGCTGGACTTGCGGGCATGAAATTGGTCATGTACTTTGTAATCATCATGCCCTATCGGCTTATGAGAAACTTTCAGAGAATAGTCTGTCGCAGATTAACAATGCCGAGTATGAAATGGAAGCTGATTATTTTGCTGCCACTATATTAGCTCCATTTCCTTTGTTTAAACTACTAAATATTAAATCTGCTATAGATGTTCAAAATATATTTGGTCTTTCAGCAGAAGCCTCTCTTTATAGGTACAAACAATATATTAAAACATCTCATACAAGATATAAAACCTCATGGGATAATGATATAATAAGACTATACCAAAAAAAGAATATTTAACCATTCATTTTTGAATCACCTCATTGGAATACTTATAATGGGGTGATTTTTTTATGAATAAACAAGAATATAAACTTATTCGTAATTTAGCATGGGATTTATTAATTGATGCAAATATATCGCAATTACCAGTTGATATAAGTGCTATTGCGGATCTTTATAATTTACAACATATAGTAGACAGTTCAAAATCCCTTTATGACAATACACTTTTTATATCAGAATATATTTTAAAAATATTTGGAATTAATGATCCTGAATTAAAAAAATACCTTGCTGTTAGAATTTTATCTCCGATGATCGTTTTTAAAGAGTTAAATATTAAGTCAGCGGAAGAAATGAGTAATCTTTCCGGTATTCCGATAAATTTAGCACAACAGAGATTTGAACGCTTAAAAATGCTCCTAAAAAGAAACAAATTTGAAACTTCACATCTTGAAACTATTGTATTATCACAATTTCATGATTGGTTGAACAAAAATAGACAAATTATGAGTTAAAATATGATAAATTTATTTTACCTCCGTTCTGGGACTTATTCTAACGTAATCACGAATTAATTCATAAACATCTCTTTCACATACACACCACAATGTATCCCAATTAACATCATGTGCCGTATGTTCTCTTTCTCTCTGAAATTTAGCAGATACAACAAGTGAACAATACAATGACTTTGCCGACATATTCCATTCTGCACCATTTTCGTCCTTACCAATTAAACGAACATCTTCAGGAATAGTTTTTACAATTTCAGAAAATTTCTCTACCTCTTTTGCTGTTGTTAATTCTACTGCAAATTTATGCATAATCTTCTTTCCTTTCTTCATTAAATTAATATTTTCAATTATTTTTTAGCTATATTAATTTCTATACTTGTGACATCCTCCCCACCTAAAACTGACGGCTATTAATTCCCGACTTATAGAAGTCGGAATCTTCTTGCCGAGTCGGGATAAAATTTCTATTTCATTTTTGCAAAGAAACATATACAGATATAGAAGAATCAAGAGTCAAAAACGGACGAACCCCACCGCAACAGTCACAATTAAGCCAGTTGAGAATATCACCGGAGTAGACACTGCAAATGGAATGAGCAAAACCATTGCTTGGTGTAGAGAAAGGAGTAATAGTCCACCACGAGTCAGAATAATCAGATTTCAAACCAAGAATTTTGTGATACTTTGCATATTCGTTCACCGATAAAAGAGTAATTTTATCAGTGCAAGTACCGTAATCATCAAGACCATCGAGAGAGGTTAAATCCCGTTCCATAGAAATAATATTGTTTGAGCCAACCAGTTTAGAAATCTTGTTATAATACTCATCATTCAACAAGGTGCGAATTGGTGATTGCTTCCAATCAGCACAATCTCCAAACCTCATACTACTATACGCAAACTGCTTTGAAATAACTCTCGTGCCAGATTTCGTTTGCTCTAACACAATAAATTCTTCTTCGCCAATTTTAAATTTGTCCTTTGGTTTGAGACTTGAAAGTTTCACATTATCCTTTGCCACAAGAAAAGTATCGAACCATTCTTTATGATTTTGATTAATATCAATGATAATTTTGCCATCAACAACAGTCACCTTGTCAATATCAATTGGAATATTCATTTTCATCTTATCATTTCCTTTCTTTTTAGTATAACATCATTCTTATGTTCATTAATAATTCTTTAAGTCTTATTATATAATCTTTTACATATATCCAAATCTATCATTTTCAACATATATTTTTTAAAATATGAGCAATAATCTCAATCGTCCAGCCGTCTCCTATGAGGTCTGTAATCTTTGATTTTGTTAAATCGCCAAAATCAAACCATTCTGGTATTGTTTGCAATTTTCGATATTCACTAATTGTCAAATCTCTTAATCCATTTTCATCTTCAATAAATTGTGTATTCCACGCTGCATATCCTCTTGCTGTAATAGGAATTGATTTTTCTCCATTTACTGCGATATACATTGCTGAATTTCTCTTACGATTTACAAAATCAATCTTTTTTTTAGACCATTTTTCTTCCATCTTTGGGTTTGTATCTAAAATATCCTTTAACAGAATATTTCTATCTACTGGAAGCTCAATATTTGGAATATTAGTCCAATAAAGCCGATTTCTATTTTGAGCAGATACTAATGATGAATTGATATGTATTGGTTCAACTCCGAGCAGATGATTAAATACCTCTTTATCTTTGTTTGTCATAGACCGCACATTTTCAAATAAGAAGTATTTTGGATGAACCACATTCATTATTTCTACGCACTTGTAAATCAAACTCGACTTTGAGCCATTTACTCCGACTTTGCCACCAATATTTATCAAACTCATATCTTTGCATGGAGATCCACACAAGAGCAAATCTATCTCAATGTCTTTGAACATTTCAGCATCAAAGTTATTTACATCCCCAAGTTGAATTGTATTTGGAAAATTCAGTTGTGTTACCTCAATCGCAGTCTTTTTAATTTCAAAAGCATAATATCTTTTAATTGGAACTCCCAACTGCTTTAACGCTATTTGCCCACCAGATATTCCATCGCACAAACTCAAAACTGTAATTCCATTATCTGTTGATAAAATCAATATTTTATTCATAAAACCTTTCTTTTATTTCTCTCGTAATTTCTATCAATTTATCACAATGTTTTTCTATTTCATCAATTTTTTTCACTTTCTTTTTTAATTTTCAATTATCTGTTGTAAATCATAAGACTTTTGATATAAGCTAATAACAGAACGATAATAAACTTTTTCATCCATATCACCAAATTTCTGATACATGAACCCTGCATCAAGATTTCCACACATCTTGCACCCGAAATGGTTAATAGGCATGCCATATCCATCTCTTACATTTAGAACAGTATTTTTGGGTAGAACTTTTACTTCCTTTTCAAATCCACATTTTGGGCAATAAAAATAATACATACTTTAAACCTCTTCATGTTAATTGTAGCTTTTCTCTCTTCTAAAATGCTTTATTATAGGTATACATGTTATTGTCTATCGTTGCCGAAACACCAGACACGGTTCTTAACTATTATATTTATTTAGATACCTCAATTTCTTTTATGCGGTCTTCTTCACGCTTAAGTTTAAATTTAATAAAATCTTGCACTTTCTCATGATTCTTAAAAATCAACCCCAGTTGAGTAATCATAATAATAACATCACTCATTTCTTCAGCAATGTTCATAGTAGCCTTATACCTCGCATCTTGATCATTTCGTCGAATAGCCCGCCGTTCCTTGATAAGTGCTTTAATCAGCTCACTCATCTCCTCGATTGCTATATCAATCTGTGCCTCTTTCCCATATGCATCTATACACTTTTGCAGAATTTCACCTTCTGCCACGGGTAAAAAATTATTTTTTTCAAGCATTTTTCTTTCCTCACTTTCCGTATTAATATTAATAGCAAATAAGTACTTAAACCCTAATCTACATTTGTTTTAAAAACAGGAGTTTTACCATTAAACTACTCTCCTATGGTTGCGGTAGCAGGATTTGAACCTACGAAATCACGGAGTCAAAGTCCGTTGCCTTACCTCTTGGCTATACCGCAATATGAGTCAGCGGATTTACCTCACCGCCATTGGTTGCATCTTACTGTAATATGTTTTTATCACAGTCAGACCCATACACTAAAATGCAAATTAACTTCCCTTATCGCTGGGCTGCACCTACTCACACTTTCCTGACCGCATGATCAACACACGGATAGTACTTGTATTTTCAGTTAGTCTGAGTGGTGGGACTTGAACCCACAACCATGTAAACCAAAATCATGTCATCTACCAATTGATGTACACCCAGATATAAATTCCTATGACCGGTAGGAATTATGTTTTTTATATCACGGACTCACATCAAAACCTATTGATTGCCGCAAAGGTCTATGGAGCGAATAAAGGGATTTGAACCCTCCCACTTGGAAAACAAGTATGCTGACCAATTGAACACTATATTCGCATATGGTGTAGGAGAAGGGATTTGAACCCTCACGGTTTTTACACCAGCGGATTTTAAGTCCGATGCGTCTGCCGATTCCGCCACTCCCACATATATAGCTGCAAGACCCTTTTCAAACCAACTTGCAGCAGGATTTTACCAACTTTTATAAAGAACAAAGGAGATTTTTTTAAGAAAAACGTAATAACCGAAAAACATCTATAAAATTTGTAAGTATATAATTATAAAAAACAACAGTTTAATATAAAATAGTTGGTAGGGTTTTGTATTAATCAATTAATTTTGTTTGTCAATGTTTTCAAAAAATAAATCCATTAAAGTGACATACTCCCGCCGCCTACGCTTCGCTTAGAGGCGGGGCTTCTCGCTCAAGTATGGTAACCCATACAGTATCAACGAGCTAACCCCGTGTGTCCCACGGTTATTTCAGGCTGTCCGCAAAACTGACTTTGCACATTTTACATCCCGACTGGTTACGGGAAAAAGAGGATACCTGACACCCTTATCATAGAGGAATGATTGCCTCTAATCCGTTCTCCTTTCATAGACTCTGTATTACAGCTTGGTTATCGCTCTTTGTAACACAGGATATACAATACGCTCATTCTTGTATTGTTGTTTCTGGATGAATTATGACATAAATATATTGGATATGTCAATATATTATAAATCAGCCTTATGGCTGATGGGCTATCCATCCCCGACCTTAGAGGTCAGGGGCTTCCACCCATTTTGTTAAAAGTGTCAAGAAATAGTTTTTCTGATTTACTTATTGACTGTGCTGTAATCTTCCCAGCCATCATACTTACCTCTTTTCAAATATTCAACACTTTATCTTAATTATATTATATCACGTTTTTATTATTTGTCAATTCTTTTTCTGATTTAATTTTATAATTTTTAATAAGGGTTTTTATAAAGTGTTCCGCCTATAGAGGTTGAGAACTTCTTGCCTGTTTATCAAGAAATCAAGACAGAAGAATTCAAGACACAAAAGGGACGAACCCCATAGCAAAAGCCACAACCATCCCAGTCCAGAATACCACCAGAGTTGACACAGCAAACGTCACGAGCGAAACGCTCATCGTATGTAACCCTGGTTGCAATCCACCACCAATCACCGTATGTCTTCAAGAACTCACGATAACGACGGTAGTTCTCGGTAGTCAGGATAGACACCTTATCCCTGCAAGTCTTACCCTTGCCAGAGCCATCATCGGCAACAAGATTAACGGTATGCTCTACAATGTTATCTATTCCAACAGCCGCAACAATCTCGTTCAAAAACTCACCATTGCAATATTTACGAACATCGCTGATAATATAGTCGCCAGTATCACCGAAGCGCATCTCTTTAGTGAAATCTTTCGCAATAATAGCTGTGGTTTCAGTACCATGACCAAGTACAATATATTCACGATTGCCCAACTTCACGGTAGAACCAGGCTTTACGCTTCCAAGAGTAACCTTGTTGTCCTCGGCAAGCAAAATGGCAAACTTGCCATCCTCAGACTTATTTACAGTTATTTTAATATTGGGAACATTATTAATAACCTCAATTTCCATTTTAATACCTCTTTCTTATTTGTTTTTTTGATTTACTGTATTTATTATAGCAGATCTTTTATAATATGTCAATACTTTTTCTGATTTAATTATATTTTTATAATAATTTTTCAAGGCTTTCAATAAAAAAGCTTGTGAGAAACGATAAGGACGGCAACGAGGTTCTGGGCAAATATTGGAAGATGTTCGAGCAGGAATATCCGAGTGTCCTCAACGAGTACCTTATTCAACACACCTTCTTCTTACACATTTAAGTTAAACATCGAATAACTTTCTTAACCGGCATTGACACAGGCGGATAATATAATGTTTCAATACGTGTAACTGTTATTCTTTTAATACCGAATTTTGTATGTACCAAAATCTTGCTACCAACCACAATATTATCATCCGACTTTATTTTCTTCGGCAATCGCCAAACATATTCTTTACCATTAGCATGGCACCCGAATATATAAATTGTTTTATTTTTATATTTCTGATTTATAGAAACGACTTTCACATCTTCTATACCGTTTTCCAGTAAAACCAGATAACCAATATATCCATCAATAAGATAGCCGTTTTTATTAACTACGATTTCTCTATCAATAGTTCCATGCTTCCTAAAGTATTCCCTGCACTTCTGGAGTTTTCTATTTGAAGGAATCGAAATTTTAAAGTCATCTTGAATTTTAATATCTGAAATTTTCATATTTGCCTCCTACTTAAAAAGCTCATTTAGCTTTCTCGGTTGATATTCTCTTGTTTTAAGTTTTCCAATTGCTACTTTTATATCTGCAAGCATCTCGGAATTTACTTTGCATTCTCCAAGTTGAACCAAAATCTGTAATTCGTCTTTTATTTTACGGCGTTTTTTTAATCTTCCTCTTAGCATATTAAAAGCAAGCCAACCTTGATAAGCATTAAACTTTCCGAATTCTATATAATGGTTAATATCGCTAATCTCTTTATCAACATCGCTTAATGCCGCACTTAATGTATTTCTACGTTGCTCGGCACTCTGAATAAATCCAGCGAAGTTATCAATATCAACCGACAAATCAGAAAGCTGGTTTTCTTCAATCGTTTCATCTCCAATTCGTTTTGCTGCCTCATCTTTTGGTTTAATCACCATATCAATTCTATTTATGGTTGTTTCTTGTTTGGGAGCATCTTCGATTTCGACGATTCTATATCTATTTCGTAGGTTTCTACTAATACAGTTTACAAGTACATTTGATGCTTTTCCCCGTTGCTCCGCTACGATAAATATATACAAATTTGTAAAAAACTAATATATCTATACTGTGGCATTCCTCACGAAACGCCTTCCTGTTTCACTGTGTTCATTTTTGAGATGACAAGTCATACTCTACTCATGTTTGCTGTAACACTCCACAGGCTTAAATTCCCCGGTAGCGACAGGTACATATCAGCAT
>CANQAJ010000004.1 GCA_947589365.1 uncultured Clostridia bacterium
AGACAATTCATGGTCGAGCCAAAGATTCTTTGACCTGTGTAAATTAGTTACGGATTGACTGTGCCGGCACGGCACCGACCAAAGTCAACTCTTGATCGAGCCATACATTTAATTATCAAACCTTAACTAAAATGACAAACTCATATATTGATTATCGAGTCAATTCATGGTCGAGCCAAAGATTTTTTGACCTGTGTAAATTAGTTACGGATTGACAGCGGCGGCACGCCGCCGGCACGACACCATACTCATCTGTTGTTCATCGAGTAAATTAATGGTCGAGCCATACATTTAATTATCCAACTTTAACTAAAATGACAAACTCATATATAGATTATCGAGTCAATTCATGGTCGAGCCACATATTTATTTACCTGTGCGAATCAGTTACGACCTGACAGCGGCGGCACGCCGCCGGCACGGCACCGAGTTGAATCATTTTGTTTATGCATTTTAGGGCTCCCGCTATCGTTTTGTCGTCAAGGAAAATTTCTTCTCCTCCGTCACCTTTGACACAATTCAGAACGTCAATGAGAGTGGTCGATTTCATGTTTTTGCAAATGAGTCCCTGTGAAAGCGGATAAAATCTTTTGTCCGGACATTCATACTGCAAATGCTCCAAAATGCTGTTTTCCGTTCCTATTATAAATTCCTTCTTATCGGAATTTTTGGCATAATCCATAATGCCCGAGGTCGAACCGACATAATCAGCCATGGAAACAACAGCAGGTATACACTCCGGGTGTACAAGCATTTCCGCATCCGGATGCTGCTTTTTCGCAAGCTCGGCATCCCTCTTAGTAACAGCCGCATGAACCGGACAACCGCCTTGTAAAAGCTTTATATTCTTATCGGGAAGCTTCTGTGCAACATATGCACCAAGATTGCAATCGGGAATGAAAAGTATATTCTTATTCTCCAACTCCCCTACTATCTTTACCGCACTTGATGATGTAACACATACATCACATATAGTTTTAAGCTCCGCCGTTGTATTTATGTATGCAACAATCGTATAATCGGGGTATTTTTCCTTTATCCCCTCAATAAGCTCCTTATCCATCTGCTCCGCCATCGGACAGCCCGCAATCGGACTTGAAAGAATTACCTTCTTTTCGGGAGAAAGAATTTTTACCGTTTCCGCCATGAACCTTACTCCGCACATCAGTACGTTCTTATTCGGAACAGTTGCAGCAAATTTGCTCAGTGCAAAGGAATCTCCCGTGAAATCCGCAACCTCAATTATATCCTGAGATTGATAGCTGTGAGCAAGTATACATACGTCGTTTTCCTTTTTTAATCTGACTATCTCGTCCTGAACTTCCCTTACTGTCATAGTAATCTCTCCACATCTCTTGTATTATAATAAAAATGACAAGTTTAAAATGAAATTTGACAAGTTTCCTTGACATTTTCTTTGCTTTATGATAAACTTAATGAGGAATAAAATCATTCCTTTTCAAATACGGATTTCGGGGCCCCACATATCGGACAAACCCAATCATCCGGCAGCTCGTCAAACGGAACAAGCTCGTCACTGTATTCGTATTTGCAGATGCTGCAAATATATTTATCCGCTTTTTCGACTTCCTCCTCAATGTAGGTAGGAGCATATTTCGGAGATTTTCCCTTGATAACATTGCGGTAATAATCATATGTCATAGGCTTGCCGTTGATTTTCTCGCTTCCGGCTCTCGGTTCGGCTATAAAAATAGTATGTGTCACGGTTTCCACGACATTTACTACCTTACACAAAAACCAACAGCAGATATTTTCCTGAATAACAGGTGCACCCTCCCTGAGAATTTTATATCTGACATTTGCGAGCTTATCGGTATCTCTGCCTGATGTATATCCAAGTGCCCCGATAGCGGTACCTGTGGTTTCCTCCGAAAGTACGCTGACTGTAAATTCCCCGTACTTCTTTATACATTCGTTAGTATAGTTGTTATGATTTATACTTACCGCTATTGTCATAGGCAAGGATGAAATCTGCATTACGGTATTGACTATGCAGGCGTTGGGTGCCTTGTCGCCGCGTACACCGACAGCAAACATACCGTAAGAGAGCGAAGAAAGTATCTTATCATACATTTTAATGACCCCTTCCCAAAAGAATTACTCTTTCGTATAAATCTTAGCTATATAATACCATAATTAGATTAAATTTACAAGAAAAATTTGTATAATGCATTAGATTTATCCCAAAATTCAAAGTGCGGGCAGCGTATAATTCATAGCATACCTGCCGCTGCCCGACAGTTCTTTGTTTCCCGGGTGCTTATACCGATTTTATTATAAGAAGAATCAGACCGTACAATACCGAAGCAACGGTACCGTATACTATTACGGGTCCCGCGATAATGAACATCTTTGCTCCGAGTCCCGGAATATAGCCCTCGCTTTTAAATTCCATTGCAGGGGATGCTACAGCATTTGAAAAGCCCGTTATCGGAACGAGTGTCCCCGCTCCTCCAAGCTTTGCTATATTGTCATACCAGCCAAAAGCGGTGAATAATGCCCCGAGAAATACAAGAGTCACACTCGTAAGACAGCGGGCATCCTTTATATCATAACCGATAAGGCCGTAGCTGTCTGTGATTGCCTGACCTATTATGCATATAATGCCTCCGATAAAGAAGGCACCCAGACAATCCCTGAGTATGCGGCTGTTCGGAGAAGCTTTTTTTACCATTGAGGAATATTCTTCAATTGTTACATTCATATCTTTTCAGTCCTTTTATGTGGTTTTTATTATTTTTCCATACAAAAGAATTTTTTATTCATAGTATCCGTGCAAATACGGGAAACAAATAATTTTTTTAAATTTCAAAGGTCGTGTTTTTTTGAGGGAAATATATCTTGACAACAGTGCAACAACAAGGGTATGTCATGCAGCGGCAGAAAAAGCCCTGGAAATGATGACGAAAATATACGGAAACCCCTCGTCACTCCATTCAAAGGGTCTTGAGGCAGAGCATGAAATGCAGAAGGCAAGACAGATCATTGCCGATGTACTCGGTGCGGAAAAGGAAGAAATATATTTCACCTCCGGGGGGACGGAGGGAAATAATCTTGCAATTATAGGTGCTGCCAAAGCTCTGAAAAGAAGAGGAAAAAGGATAGTTACTACAGCTATAGAACATTCTTCGGTCATGGAAACCATGAGTGAGCTTGAAAAAGAGGGTTTTGAGGTGATATACCTGACACCTGATAAAAACGGGGTAATCAGCAGAGATGATATAGCATCCGCAATAACACAGGATACTATCCTCGTCAGCATTATGGCTGTAAATAATGAAACGGGTTCAGTCCAGCCGATAGAATGTGTACACCGCGCGATACAGGCGGCAAATTCACCTGCACTGTTTCATACGGATGCGGTTCAGGCATTTATGAAAATGCAGATAAAACCCCAAAAAAACGGCATAGATCTCATGACAGTGAGCGGTCATAAAATATATGCCCCAAAGGGTGCGGGTGTCCTTTATATAAGGAAAGGCGTACGTATACTTCCGATACATTTCGGCGGTCTTCAGGAAAAAAAAATACGCCCCGGAACGGAACCTTGCCCGTCAATATGTGCCCTCGGAGCAGCCGTAGAGGAACTTAACAGCAAAAAGGAACAAAAAAAACATATAAATGATCTGAATACATACTGTCGGGAAAAACTCAAGCAGATTGATGATATAGTAATTAATTCGGACGAGAACTGTCTGCCGTACATACTCAATATTTCCGCTGTGGGACTGAGATCGGAAACACTTCTGCATTTTCTTGAGGAAAGAGGTATTTATGTATCAAGCGGCTCCGCCTGTGCAAAAGGGCAGAAAAGTCATGTACTCAGAGCTATGGGGCTGTCCGATAATTTAACGGATTCGGCAATAAGAATAAGCTTTTCGGGGGAAAACACCAAGGAAGATATTGATATTCTTATAAAATCCTTGGAAGAAGCTCTTTTTACACTTGCAAGAAGAAGCAGGATGTGATAGAATTAACTGTGTATCAGTGTAAAGGGTGATAAGAGAAAATATGAAAGAGGTAATTTTAATAAAGCTCGGTGAAATAGTCCTTAAGGGACTTAACCGAAAAAATTTTGAAGACCGGCTGGTAAAGAATATCAAGCACAGGCTTCATCCTATAGGAGCTTTCAAGGTTAAAAATTCGCAGTCGATCGTGACCGTAATGCCGGTATTCGATGATATTGATATGGACGAGGCTGCCGAATGTATTTCAAAAATATTCGGCATAGCTGCTTTTTCCCGTGCCAGCGTATGCGATAAGGATATTGATAAAATCAAGGAAACGGCGGGAAAATATCTTGAAGAGCATTTTTCAAGAATAAAAAGCTTTAAAGTTGAGGCAAAACGCTCGGACAAGAAATTTCCCCTGACCTCCCCTCAGATTTCCTCAGAGGTCGGAGGGTATTTGGCGGAGCTTTTCCCCGAGGTTGCCGTTGATGTTCATAACCCGGATGCCGTTGTTACCGTAGAAATCAGAGATGAGGCGGCATATATACATTCCGAAATTCATAAGGGAGCCGGAGGTATTCCCGTTGGAACCGGAGGCAGAGCCGCAATACTTATTTCGGGCGGTATAGACAGTCCCGTTGCCGCATATATGATGGCTAAAAGGGGAATAGAGCTTACGGCAGTACATTTTGCAAGTCCTCCGTATACAAGTCGGCGTGCCGAAGAAAAGGTTGAGGAGCTTCTGAAAAGGGTATCAAAATACAGCGGTCGAATGACTATGTATACTGTTCCGTTCACAAAGCTTCAGGAGGAAATACGTGATAAATGCCACGAGGAATATTTCACCATAATAATGCGTCGGTTCATGATGATTATTGCACAAAGGCTTGCCCGGAAAAATGAATGTCAGGCACTTATAACAGGCGAAAGTCTGGGACAGGTTGCAAGTCAGACGATAGGAGCGATAGCCTGCACGGATAATGTATGTACAATGCCTGTTTTCCGTCCGCTTATCGGTATGGATAAGGAAGAAATAATAGAGATATCAAGAAGAATAGATACATTTGACATATCCATACAGCCGTATGAGGATTGCTGCACAGTATTTACACCGAAGCATCCGAGAACCCGCCCGGTACTTGAAAATGTATTGACCGAACAAAATAAGATTGATTTTGAACCGCTTATAAATGAAGCGATTGAAAATGTTAAAATCACGGAAATTTAAGTATTTCAACTGTCAGGAGTGATAATTTATGAATGCTGAATTATATTTGCCTAAGGACGGAAAGGTCTTTTCAAAAACATCCGATAATGCTTTTGAAGAAAGTGTAAAGCTTCTCAGCGACATAGATATAAATATTATATACAAGACAGAAATAAACATGACAAAAGCAAGCGTTACAGAGGCTCTCCGGGAAACCAAATCCGGCGAGGATAAGATTGACCTCGTTATAATTGCAGACGCATTAAATTCCGACAGCAGCGAAGATGCCGCAAAGCTGTTTGAGAAGCTTGGAATAAACGAGAAAATCAAGACCATAGAGGCACCTGCCGTTTCCTCAAAGGATGATATTTCAAAAAATAAGAAAAACATTGCAAAGAATCGGGAAGATGATATAATAATCGAATCCTCGAACGCACTGATGATCGATGAAGATGAAAAAGAGGTTACACTGAACATCGGTGAAGCCGCTGATAAAGACGATGTCGTATCGGAAGATAACAAAGATACCGACAAAGGTAAAGCGGATTTGAAAAGCGATGAACATTCAGAGGAAATAGTATTCAATGAAAGTAAAGAAAACAGCCCGGAGGAAAATAAAAAATCCGATACCATATATGCTTTTTCAGCCGAGCATGACGGTATTCTGATAATGCTGCTTCCGACGGAGGAAGCTGCGGGAAAGGATTTTGAAACAATACTCTACAGCGTATGCAGTTCGGCACTGAATCCTAAGAAGAAAAATGCATTTTGGAGACGCATAATCCCATGTTCCGGCGATACACCTTTTGACGTTATAAGAAAGGTAATATTAATCGTCGCCGTCATTACCTTTATTGTTTCGTCAAGTATGCTTGTAAATATACTTGTGATACGACCTGCGATAAATGATAATACAACGGGAAGCATAAGAGAACTGCTTGTTTCAAGCACGGAAACGGATGAAGAAGGAAATGAGATAACCAAAAAACCGACGGACGGTTCGCAGGGTACTCTTGTGGATTTCAGCAAGCTTCTGAGCGAGAATAAGGACACGGTCGGTTGGATAAAGATACCGAACACAAGAATTGACTATGTTGTCGTTCAGCCTCCCGAGACAGAAGACCCCGAATATTATCTGTACAAAGATTTCTATAAAAATTATGACGTATACGGAACAGTTTTCATGGATTACCGCAGTAAACTTGATTCAAAAAACATGATCCTTCACGGTCACCATATGCAGGACGGACGAATGTTTGCAAACCTTTTGAACTATGAGGATTACAGCTTCTATAAGAAAACTCCCACGTTTACGTTCAATACTATCTACGAAAAAAGCGAGTGGAAAATAATATCCGTACTCAAAACGAATACGCTTGAAGAACATGGAAGATTTTTCAATTATCTGAGGGGAGATTTCGATAATGATTACGATTTCCTCAATTTCGTATATCAGGTTCGTGAAAGATCTCTGTATGACTGTCCTGTTGATGTAAACGAAAATGACACGCTCGTAACGCTTTCCACCTGTACGTATGACTTTTCCGAATTCAGGTTTGTTGTTGTTGCAAGAAAGGTACGTGACGGAGAAAGCTCAAAGGTAGATGTGTCAAAAGCAAGGGTTAATCCTGACACACTTTATCCCGATGTATGGTATAACGTCAGAGGCGGAGTGAAGCCGGATGTCACAACATTCCAGGATGCTTTCAACAATGGCAAGATTGACTGGTATGACGGCAAAAATTCAAAATGGTCAGAAAAGGACGATGAGAATCTCGAAAAGACACTTAACGAGGGTAAGAAAAATGCCCTGAAAGGGCTTGACGAGTATCTTTCAAGCAAGAATTACCTTAGTGCCGAAAAGAAGAAAATCGACCAAATAATGGCAAAATACAAAGGTCTTATAAATGATGCCGCAAGCGGCAAGGAAATTAATAAACTGTATGCCGAAGCATACAAAGAGCTTGCTAAAGTAAAAACCGAGGAGCAGATTTCCAAGGAACAGGAAGAATCCGACAAGGAAACATCCGAAAAGGAATTACAAAGCAGCAAGGTCAGTGCAAAAGCTGCCGTTAAGGACTCGATCGCCGGAAATAAGTACTACAGAGCGGAGAGAACAAAGGTTGAAGATTTGCTGAGGGAATATTATGATAAGATTGACTCTGCAAAGACCATTGAAGCTGTGGAAGAGTTTAAAAAGGATGGTATAGCTGAGATTGCTAAGATTAAGACATCCGATGAGAAGGATGAGGAATCCGAAGCATCACGGAATTCAAGCAGTAAACCGGAGCAGTCAAGTAAACCCGAACAGTCAAGCAAACCCGAGCCGTCAGAGCCAAGCAGATCCGAACAGACAAAACCAAGCAGACCCGAGCCGTCAGAGCCAAGCGAATCCGAGCAGACAAAACCAAGCAGACCCGAGCCGTCAGAGCCGAGCAGACCCGAATCTTCCGAGCCTGAAGTCGTCGAACCGTCAGAAGATACGGATGCCGAAAGACTGGAGGAAGAGAAGGGCAATGCAATCAATACAATCTATAACTATCTCGACATAGATATGTATTATGAAAATCAGCAGGTTGAGATATATACCATTCTGAACAAGTATGAAAAACTTATCGACGGTTCGGCAAGCTCAGAGGAGATAAACGGATATATTGACAGTGCCCTGAGAGAGCTTGATACAATTCTCACATCAGCGGACATTGATGCCCAATCCTCTACAGAAGAGCAGACATCAGACGAAGGAGAGTAATGATCATTGAATTACGAAATAATATTTTACAGGTCGGGAAAAACATCCGAAATTCAGAATTTACTTTCCGAGAGGCTCGGCGAAATATCTCTTTCGCTAAACGAAGCTTGTGCAGCCGTTTCCCCAAAAGAGCTGACCGAAATGCTCGGACGTGCAGTCAAGCGTGATAAGCTTATATTGATTGTTGGCGGCGACACAGGCAAGCAAGGCACTGAAGGTATTCTGAACAAGGTACTGAAATCCGACAAAGCGGAAATTTTCTCAAAGGAGCTAAGTAACAATGGTGATGTTGTCTGTTGTATAAAGCGTGCCGAGGATCAGACCATTGTTACGCTTCCCGATGACACGGACAGTGTATCGGCGATTTTACCTGATCTAAAGAAAGTTCTCACGGATATATACAAGCTCAAGGAGAGAGATAATAAAGCGGGCAGTTTCGATGATATTGCAGAGGACATTGACAAGCAGATGGCACAGACAAAGCGTGTTCGTGTTGCACCTGCCGGAAGCACTGCGGAGAAGCGAGCAGAAAGTCGTCTTAGTGCCATAAAAGCAACAATAGCGATACTGTTATTACTTGCCGCCCTACAAATCGGTGCCGCCTCATACCTCTTCATAACCCAGTCTTAGCGGGGGCGCCCCCGCGGGCATGTTCGCGGGTTCGCTCACTACGTTCGCTTTGTTTATAGTGGAGGGCAGTCTGTTTCCGCGATAATTAATTTGCCTGTCGGTGTGCGTAAGTGCGTGTCGTGAAAGCCTCTTGCGAGGCTTTCCGCAACTACAAATGACATACTTATCACTTGTTCATCGAGTAAATTTATGGTCGAGTTTTAGATTAATTAACCTGAGTAAAATAATTACGGATTGACAGCGGCGGCACGCCGCCGAGCCGCTCCGCCATGAGGAGGTTACAATATGCATACAAGAAAAATTATAGGTCAAGTCTTTTTGGGGACTTGACCTGTGTTTTTTAATATATTTCTAATATGACATACTTATCACTCGTTCATCAGGTTAATTAATGGTCGAGCCATAAACTGATATGCCTAAGAAAATTAATTACGGATTGACAGCGGCGGCACGCCGCCGAGCCGCTCCGCCATGAGAAAGTTGTATGCAGACAAAAAACATAGGTCAAGTCTTTTTGGGGACTTGACCTGTGTTTTTTAATATATTTTTAATATGACATACTTATCAGTTATTCAATGAACAACAAATAAGTATGTCATTTGTAGTTATGGATAGGTTATTATTGATCTTACGGGGTAATTTTTGAGTGCGGTGCGTCCGCCTAAGTCGGTAAGCTCTATCAGGAATGCTGCACCCGTAACCTTTCCGCCAAGCATTTCTACAAGTTGTGCAGCCGCCTTTGCCGTGCCTCCCGTGGCAAGAAGATCATCTATGACCAATACCCTGTCCCCTGCATTGATTGCATCCTTATGTATTTCAATAACCTCACTTCCGTATTCCAGATCATATTCTGCGGAAACGGTTTCCCTCGGCAGCTTTCCTTTCTTACGCACAAGCACAAGACCCTTTACCAGCTTTTCGGCTAAAATAGAACCGAATATAAATCCTCTTGACTCAATAGCGGCTATTCTGTCAAATTCTAAATCCTTAACGGACCGGGTCAGGGCATTAATGGCAAGGCTAAGTCCCTCACTGCTCTGAATAACTGATGTGATATCACGGAAAATTACACCCTTTCTCGGGAAATCCGGAATATTCGTCACGTAATTTTTAAGTATTTCATTCATGATCTGCACTCCTGATTTTATTTATTTTTTTGCCGGCAGTACCCGAATATATTATGCGGTATTGCCGTAACAAAATATTTACAATACGAATTATATACAATATGACGTATTTGTGCAAGCCCCTTATTATTTATAAAACGGTATATACCGATTTTTCCGGAATATCTGCTTATTATACAAAAAATGGCATAAAATTTTGTAATAATCCGATAAAAAATATTTTTATTCATACTTTTGGTGTAAACTATAGTTGAAACAATTTTTTCGGGGGGTAGTTACTAATGAAAAAAGCAAAAGTTACAAAGAAAATTATATCCGAATTTCGGGATTATCTTATAACAGAAGAAAAAAGCCCTTCAACAATCAGCAAGTATATCCATGATATCAGGGTATTTGCAAAATATCTTTCCGGCGGAGAAATTACCAAGGAAAACGTTATAGCATATAAGCAGGATCTGATCGACAACGGATATACGGTATGCAGTGTTAATTCCATGCTTGCGGCGGTGAACGGTCTGTTTGCATTTATCGGCAGACACGACCTTAAGGTTAAGACAATTAAGGTTCAGCGTAAGGTTTACTGTCCGGAGGAAAAGGAGCTTACGCAGGAGGAATATGAGCGGTTGTGTCTGACGGCACAAAAGAGGCATAATGAGCGGCTGTATCTGATTTTGCAGACCATTTGCAGCACCGGCATACGTGTAAGTGAGCTGCAATATATCAGTGTAGAGGCTGTCAAAAACGGCGAAGCGGTTGTTTCCTGCAAGGGCAAAACAAGGACGGTATTCCTTGTGAAACGTCTGCGGAAAAAACTGCTCCGCTATATATCGGATCATAAAATAAAGTCCGGAGCAGTGTTTACAACAAGAAAAGGAAAGCCGCTTAACAGGTCTGCAATATGGAGGGAAATGAAATCTCTTTGCAAAGAAGCGAATGTAAGTCCGTCAAAAGTGTTCCCTCACAACCTCAGGCATCTTTTCGCACGGGTATTTTACAATATTGAGAAAGATATTGCAAAGCTTGCCGACATTCTTGGTCACAGCAGCATAGACACAACAAGAATTTATATCATTTCCACAGGTGCAGAGCATCGCCGTCAAATGGAAAATATGCGATTAATACTATAAAAAAAGCCACCGATTATCAACCGGTGACATAATCCGCATTATGTTGAAAACATATTTCATAAGCAATCTTATCTTGCTTCGATGTACATAATTATATCACCGTTATTCTAAAATGTCAACACCTTTTTTAATGAAATTATTGAAATTTTTAAAAAAATTTTATTTTCGGGCATGAAAATAAAACCTCCCTCAACTTTTTTCTTTTTTCGGATAAGGCGGAGGTTTGATTTTCATGTCTGTTTTTCTTTTTCGGGCTATCATGTTATCATATGTGCATTTTTTTAATTTTTCAATGCAACATAATGCGGATTATGTTGCAGCCTGTCGGAGACGGGTAAATGATAACCGCATAAAAAGTAACGGTGAAGTAAAACAGGGAGAGAATAGGATGGAACCGGAAACAGTAAACAATGAAGCAGCTCCGGCGGACGTGCCGCAGAGTCGTGTTGCACGGCACAAATCAAGGCTCGGCATTGCCAACATTATAGGAATAATTCTTTGTGTATTGTTGTTCCCCGCTTTTCTTATTACCTCTATACTTCTCATAAGTTCTCTTATCAACCCTGATGTGCCGCCGAGTTGTTTCGGCGTAACTCCGCTGATAGTTGAATCGGGCAGTATGTCGCCGTCCTTTGAACAGAATGACCTCATACTTATCCGCAACACATCGGAAAACGATAAATATGAAAAAGGCACGGTTATTTGTTACCGCAGCGGCGATGTTTATGTAACACACCGTATCGTAAAGGTTTCCAAGGAAGACGGAAAAACCGTGTACACCACACAGGGCGATGCCAACAACACCCCGGACAGGGATACTGTCAAAGCAGAGCAGATACTCGGTGTTTACAGCACGCATTTTGCAGGCATGGGAAATGCGTTGTTGTTTATACAAACACCTATCGGTATGATTTTATGTGTATTGCTCCCGATTCTTGTTATATATCTGATTTTCACTGTTCCGTCGAAAATCAGATCCCGCAGGAACAGATACAGATATCTTGCGACAAAGAAAGCGGGAAAAAATACAGATGATTAAATCCGGCGGTCGGGTGCTGTTAAATCCGGTAGTTACCGTCTGTTGATAACACAGCAGACGGGATTACACATATTATAACATATTACAGGAGGTTTTTACAATGGAAAAAACAAAAAAGAACGGTTTTCTTAAGACAGCCGCTTGCATATTCGGCGGCACAATGCTCATGACCTGCGTACTCGGCGGAACTTTGGCTAAATATGTTTCCGAAAATGCAGGAGCAGAAGCTAAAGTTACTGCAGCTAAATGGGACATTGATGTTGGTGATGGTGATGATAGTTTGGATTCTTTTGAGTTTAAACTCGACGGTATGACAATCAAATCTACCGAAGCTCAGTATCAAGGCTCAACAGAAAATGTTCCTGCACCTGCTCCCGGAACTTGGGGTTATAAGGAAATAAAAGTATCTAATAAAGGTCAAGTTGACGCAGATATTACTGTTTCTTCTGTACCGGGTTCAAATACTAATACTAAAATTAAAGTAGCAATATTGGATAGCATACCTCAAGATGCTAATACTATTGAAACTGCAGCTGGTCAAGGAAACGAAAAGACAGTAAAAGATGTACAGGCTGGTAGCGGTGTTCAATCATTCTTTGTAGCTTACAGTTGGCCATGGGCAGATTCAGATGAACTTGACACAAACTTGGGTACAGGTACTGATAACGGTGGAAATATTGAATTTGGCACAGTCAAACTTAAGGCAGAACAGGCAAATGCCACTGACTAAAGTATAAAGCTATTTCTATTGTATGCAGACAGTCTTGAATGTGGTGTCAAGACTGTCTGACATAAACATAAAGCGAATTTTCAGCTTTTAACGGCACAGCCCGCCGCATACTGATGGCGGGCTGTGGCTTTAAAAGTTGAAAAAAAGATAAAATGAAAAGAGGTATGCAATATGGAAATGAGTACAGACCCGAAAAATACCCGCCCGTTTCCGATATGTATGGCGGCTTCCCTGACGGTTCTGTTGGGGACAAGTCTTTTTCTGACCTCGCCTCAGATAACCTATGCCAAGGCAGACCCCGACTCCGCAAACGACGACTTCCTTATAGTACGTGACGAAAACGGAAAGGATTGGTCGGAAACAACCGGAGTTGACATATTCGCAAACGATGAGTTCGGCGGCAGAGCAATCGTTGCCCCATACAGCAAGGGAAGCTACTCTTTTTCCGTTGAAAATACGGCACGTTTTCCGATAGACTGCGATTTTTCTTTCAGTATAGAAACAAATGCTTCGGAGGAAAACGAATACACCATTCCTTTTGAATACAGACTTAAAAACAATGACGGTTACATTGTCGGCGGTGATGATAAATGGGTCGAGCTTTCGGGGCTTGATTTTTTATCAAAGCTCAACTATGAATCGGATAATAACTATACTCTCGAATGGCGGTGGGACGGCGATGTTGATGACGAACGTGACACCGCCATAGGAATAAAAGCCGCCCAAGCGGCAGAGGGCTACGGAGAGAGTATGGAGTATATTCTTAAAATAAGCTGCTCCGCCGAACAGAGCGGAGAGGCTGTAGGTCCCGATCAACCCGATAATCCGGGTAATCCGGGTAATCCGACTAATCCGACCAATCCGGTTGAACCGGGCGGCTCGCAGAATCCTCCGCAGACCGGCGACAACAACGCTGTTGTACCGCTTATAGCTTTGGAGCTTTGCTCTGCTGCGGCACTCGGTCTGACACTTCTTCTCAGACACAAGCGTGATGATGAAGATGAAGAATTTATTTAAGGATAAGAGCCGGGTCATTACGGCGGCTGTTACTGTTTTGATACTTTTAGCGGCTGTGCTTTGGGGATATATGACAATATCACGCATAGCGGGCAATCCCCTGCCGACCGTGTTCGGTTGGGGAAATGCCACGGTACTCTCCGGCAGCATGGAACCGACTCTGCCCGTCGGCTCACTGCTCATAACACAAAAACAGGACAGCTACACACCGGGAGATATCGTGATATATCAGGATGATGACGGAAGTCTTATAACACACCGCCTTGTCTCCGTTACGGATAAAGAAGCCGTTACAAAGGGTGATGCAAACAATACCGAGGACGCTCCCTTTTCCCCCGAACAAATCCGGGGAAAGGTACAGACAGTTCTGCCGGGCGTGGGGAGCTTTCTGTATTGGCTCCGCACTCCTCCGGGAATATGCACAATCCTGCTTGCTGTCGGAGTTTTTATTCTGCTTCCCGGTTATTTAATACGAAAGGTGGGCAAAACGCATGATAGAGTACAATGAAAAAAAGGCTGTTCAGACCGAAGAGCCGGATATAAAACCGACAAAACTTTTTCGGCGATACCGTCCTAAGTATTTAAAAAAGCCGGAAAAGAGGAAATCACTGAGAGCATTAACCTGCTTTGCTCTTGTATTTGCCGCTCTTATGACGTCTGCGGTAGGGACTTATGCTAAATATATATCTCCCCCGGTAGAAATCCCCCCTCTTTCGATTCAGGCGGCACAGTTTGCGTGTGAGGTAAAGGATTTAACGATTAATGATAATGATAAGGCAAACTACGGATTGAAAAATACAGATGTAGTTGTTCAAGCTTTTACTGTAAGTAATGAAAAAAACGGCGTACGTTCGGAAGTGGATTTGAGCGTAGATGTAAATCTCGCCGGATTGACAGGTACATATACAGCACAAGTCCAAATGAGTGGGTTAAATTGGATATTTGAAACAGAAGAAATGGCAAAAAATGCTAATTTTGTAACTAAACTCAAATCTAAGTTATTTATTTATTCTCTTGATGATAATGGGACTATAAGCAAATTAGAAGATCAACCGAACCCTGCATCTAACATAAATTCTTCCGAAGGTAATTTGGAGATGCCTAGTTATGATATCATGCCTGTTGCCGGTGATTTTAATCCTCAGACGTTCTCTGTGAATTGTCATAACGAATGGAAAGAAGCCCTTTCTATACCTTGTGATACCAAACACACATATGTTGGTATAATTGTTATAGATACAGATATTGTAGATCCACAATTAGGAGCTTTAACTTTCACCGGTTCGGATCTTGAGCTAACCGGCACTACAAATAATCTGACAGTAACCGTTAATCAAGCAAAGGCAAGTGCATAGGGGGTATAAATATGAGAGGAATATTTAATGCAAATAAAAGGAAATATTTGGTTATTGCATTAACCGTACTGCTTGTCGGTGTTGTATCTGTCGGTACAGCAAGTTTAACATTCTCTAAATATACAGACTCGTCCTATAAGCGAACCGTTAGCGTTGTAATTCACGGTGAACAGGCTGCGGAGGGCGGTAATCCCGCCCCCCAACCGCAGGAAGATCCCCACATCGTAACCGAAAAGCCTAACACGGTATATCAGGTTAAAAGCGGCGATACGCTTTCATACATAGCCGAAAAATTTAACGTCACTTTGGAGGCATTGGCTGCATACAATAATATTGAAAATACAGACAATATACAAGTCGGAGCGATACTCCGTATCCCGCCAAAGGACTATACCGTCCCGAAAAAAAATACCCCCGAGCCGACAACTTCCGCAAAAACGGAAAGCTCAGAGGATGCGGATAAATCCGATAAACCGGAGGAACCCGCCGCTAAACCGGAAGAATCCGCCGCTAAACGGGAAGAATCCGCCGATAAAGAAGAAACCTCAGTGCCGACAACGGCAGAGGAGGAAACTCAGCCTGTTTTATCGGAGTCCGAGGATGTCAGTTCGGACATAACAGACGTATCAACGGATCTGCCTGTTGAATCGGAAAAAACAGAAAGCGAAATTTCCGTTACCGACACTGTATCGGAAGCAGCAAACGGTGTGTCCGCAGAACCGACCAAAGGAACGGAGTGAAACATAAGAAATTGGATAATTTTCTGTTTTTTATAGCCGGCTTTGTTGCAGGCGGGTTTCTCCTTATGATAATCTTAAGCGTATTGCAGAGCAGCCGTCTTTCAAAATACGAACAGATAATTGACAAGCTGCAAAAACAAAACAAAAGCTTCAGACAAAAGATTCCGGAGAAATCCTGCAAAAATTCGCCCGAAAGCGAGCGTTGTATCTTTTGCGGAAAGCCTATTTCCACAGACGAAATCATCTGCGGCTCATGCCTGAAAAATAATCTGTAAAAATTATACCTAAAATAAGGACATTTTTTAATCCCTGTGCCGCCCACACTTTCAACCGAAGGTGTGGGCGGTATCATTTTATCCGCTGTGCTAACAAAACAGAAAAAATATTATTCCCCTTTTACTTAATCGTATATTTCACCTTCCATAAATAATTCTAAAAATTCTCCGAAACTGTCGGCAAGTGTTTCCGGTTCCTCAAACTCAGGCTCAAAACCCGATACAACCTTTCCGCTGTCCAACTCTATTGCACAATATTCATAGCCGTCCCTGACGGACATGACAATCGGCAAATGATTATCCCAAAACGCTATTATATCACCCTTCCAATCCTCGTCATCCTCCGCAGCACCGATACTTATCAATTCATATTCATTATACCTGAATTCGTCCTCACCCTTGGGATAATAATTATCCGCCGTAAGAAACCACACCGTACCGTCCTCATTGGTAATTTTTCCCATTCCGTCAATAAATTGCAGCCATTCCATCGGAATATCCTTATATCTTTCCAAAATCTCAGGCGGCAGCTTTTTATCTGAGCGGCTGATTTTCCAACCGTTATCCTCCGCCCATTTACAAAATTCAACATTCATATTTTTTCACTCCCTGATAAAAGTATAATGTAAAATCCACTTCAAATACATTACCTGTATATATTTTAGCAATATCTCAACGCAATTTCAAGACCTTTTTTAATTTGCAATACTCCACACAGAAAGCCCCCCGCACAAAGACGAGGGGCAATCGTTTTATTAGAATGTTTTTATAAACGGGAATTGGTTATTATTGTCATCATCTTTATTTTCCTCATCCTGATTATTGCCTATCCCGGATGTATTGTTGCCGTAACCGCCTGTGCCGCCGTAAGTACTATTGCTGTTACCGTAGCTGCCCGTGCCGCCGTAAGTACTATTGCTATCACCGTAACCGCCTGTGCCGCCGTAAGTATTATTGCTGTTACCGTAACTGCCCGTGCCGCCGTAGGTACTATTGCTGTTACCGTAACCACCTGTGCCGCCATAGGTACTATTGCTGTTACCGTAGCTACCCGTGCCGCCATAAGTACTATTGCTGTTACCGTAACCACCTGTGCCGCCGTAAGTACTATTGCTGTTACCGTAGCTGCCCGTGCCGCCATACGGTTGATTCGGATCATTATAACCGCCCGTTCCTCCATACGGTTGATTCGGATCATTATAACCGCCTGTTCCTCCATACGGTTGGTTGGGATCATTATAACCACCCATTCCTCCATACGGCTGATTCGGATCATTATAACCGCCCGTTCCGCCGTACGGTTGATTCGGATCATTATAACCGCCTGTTCCGCCATACGGCTGATTCGGATCATTATAACCGTTATTCATACCGGTATAAGGTCTGTTTATGTCGTTATAATAGCTGTTTGAAACGCCCGAAGAACTGTTATTCTTTCTTCCGAAAGGTATAAACAGTATGATTCCTATAAGCAAACACCCTCCGCTTATACCAAGCAATATGTATGGGAGACTTTTATTATAATTACCGATTTTATACGGCATAAGATACTGACGTGCGGTCATATCATCAAAAAAGCCCGTATCCTTGAGCATATCAATGGCAACATCTTTTTCATCATCGGCAAGCGGCGATACCTGACCCGTCAAGGAAATACTTCCGGTTTTTCCTTGCTCTAACTGGAGAAGTAAATTCTTCTGTTCTTTATCCTCTGTCTTGAACGTAAGAATTTTATCGGAATTCGTCCATACGAAATAATACCTCTCATTATCCCTGTAACCAAACTGACCGATGTAGTTTTCCTCTGTGATATCAAATTCAACCAATGTTCCCGATTTAATCTCGGACTCGGGCATACTGTAGTAATTCTTTATTTCTCCGCTTACCTTTGAAAGCTCGGTGAATCCTCCGATACCCAATCCGAGAGCCGCAAGCAGCAGAATAACTGCAATTACTATTTTGTTCCTGAAAAAAGACATATCTCTTATTCCTCCAATTCAAATATTAATTAAAACACCTGATGAGATAAGTATATCATTATAATTTTCAAAAAACAACAGTTTTTGCAAAAAAATATTTTAATATGAAAATTATAAGCTTTGCTTTAGCCGATGCGTGGAGCCGGTATTTGCTACGATAATATTTTTTGTAATAAGAAAAAAGATCAGACCGCAAATGATATCATCCGTGGTCTGATCCGTTAAATACTATATCACGATAACTCAAAAGCACCTGTGTAAAGCTGATAATATTTTCCCTTTTGATTTATCAGCTCATCATGCGTGCCTCTTTCAATAATTCTTCCAAGCTCAAGCACCATGATCATATCGGAATTTCTTACCGTACTGAGTCTGTGTGCAATAACAAATACCGTCCTGCCATACATAAGACCGTCCATACCCTTCTGTACTATCGCTTCGGTTCTGGTATCAATACTCGATGTTGCCTCGTCAAGTATCATAACAGGCGGGTCTGCGATAATAGCCCTCGCTATGGAAATAAGCTGGCACTGACCCTGAGAAAGCTGTCCGCCGTCACCGGTAATTACAGTATCATATCCGTCAGGAAGCATGGATATAAAATCATGTGCATTGGCAAGCTTTGCCGCAGCGATAACCTCTTCATCGGATGCATCAAGCTTTCCGTACCGGATGTTCTCCCTTACCGTGCCTGTAAACAGGTGTACATCCTGCAAAACTATACCCAGTGATTTGCGGAGGTCTGTTTTTCTGATTTTGTTTATATTTATTCCGTCATAACGTATCTTACCGTCCGCTATATCATAAAAACGGTTTATAAGATTGGTTATCGTTGTCTTTCCCGCACCCGTAGCTCCGACAAATGCAACCTTCTGTCCCTTATCGGCAGTAAGCGAAATATCATGCAGAACTATCTTGTTTTCATCATAGCCGAAGTCAACATCCTTCATAACAATTTCACCGCAGAGCTTTGTATAGGTAACGGTGCCGTCCCCATGGGGATGCTTCCATGCCCACATCTGAGTACGCTCGTCCGATTCAACAATATTATCGTCCTTATCATATTTTGCATTGACAAGAGTTACATAACCCTCGTCTTGCTCACTTTCCTCGTCCATAAGCTCAAATATTCTTTCAGCTCCGGCAAGTGCCATAATGACCGCATTAAGCTGCTGAGATATCTCACTGAACGGTCTTGTAAAGTTTTTGGATAACGGCAGGAATGCCGCAATAATTCCAAGAGTTATCGGAGCCACACCGAAAATAGCCAATGCTCCTCCGACCATTGCAATAAGCACATATTGAAGATTACCGAGGTTATTCAGAATCGGCATAAGAATATTTGCATAGGTATTAGCCGCTGTTGCACTCTTGCATAGTGCTTCATTCTTCCTGTCAAATTCTTCCTTTGTGGCTTCCTCATGACAGAATACCTTTATGACCTTCTGACCGTTTATCATTTCCTCAATAAAACCGTTCACATCTCCGAGTTCCCTCTGCTGTGCAACAAAATTTCTTGCACTTCCTGTCGCTATAATTTTTGTTACAAAAAGCATAACAGCAACAAAGAGAAGAACAAAGAGCGTCAGATATAAATTAAGCGTAAGCATTGCAACAAACACGGTAATTATCGTTATAGCAGAGGCAAACATTTGCGGCAGGCTTGCTGACATCATCTGTCGAAGTGTATCTATATCATTCGTATAACGGCTCATAATATCGCCGTGTGCGTGTGTATCAAAATATTTTATAGGCAAAGTCTGCATATGTGCAAAAAGTTGGTCACGTATCTTCTTTTGTATCCCCTGAGAGATAACCACCATAATTCTGTTATATGCAAGACCTGCAAGTGCCCCGATAAGCAAAGCGGCAGCCATAATGATAATGGCTCTTAAAAGATTACTGAAATCGGGATTAGCCGTGCCCATAAGCGGTACTATATAATTATCAATAAGCGTCTGCATAAACATGGAGCTTAATGCACTTGCCGCAGCACTCATTACGATACATACAAGAACCATAATAAATCTGAGTCTGTATCCCTTAAGGTAACTGAGAAGTCTTTTTATTACCTTTGAGGGATTTTTGAGTCTTTGTCCCTTTCCTGCCTTAGCCATTATCTTCACTTCCCTTCTGCTGAGAATTATATACTTCAGCATATATCTTGTTGTTTTTAAGCAGCTCCTCATGTGTTCCGACAGCATCAATTCTGCCCTTGTCCATGACAATAATCTTATCCGCATCCTGCACCGAGGAAACTCTCTGTGCTATTATAATCTTAGTTGTATCGGGAATCTCCTCAAGAAATGCCCTTCGGATAAGCTTATCGGTTTTTGTATCAACAGCACTTGTCGAATCATCAAGAATAAGTATTTTCGGCTTTTTAAGAAGTGCCCTCGCAATACAAAGTCTTTGTCTTTGTCCGCCCGAAACATTTGTACCGCCCTGCTCGATATATGTGTCGTATTTATCAGGCATACGCTCTATAAAATCCTCTGCCTGAGCAAGCTTACAGACACGCACTATATCCTCATCCGTTGCATTGGGATCGCCCCACCGGAGATTTTCCTTAATCGTTCCCGAAAACAGTACATTTTTCTGGAGTACCATTGCAACATTATCACGTATTACCTCTATATCATATTTACGGACATCCTCTCCCCCGACAATAATACTTCCCTCGGTGACATCATACAATCTCGGTATAAGCTGCACAAGGCTGGACTTTGACGAACCCGTGCCTCCTATGATACCGACAGTTTCGCCTGACTTTATTGTAAGATTAAGGTTTTTAAGACAGAGCTTATCCTTATTTTTGGAATAGCTGAAGCTTACGTTATCAAATACTATACTTCCGTCCTTGACCTTATCAAGCGGCTTATCTGTATTTTTAAGGTCTATTTCCTCCGAAAGCACCTCTGCAATACGGTCGCCTGACGCCTTTGACATTATTATCATAACCATTGTCATTGATATGAACATAAGGCTCATAAGAATCTGCATAACATAGGTCATCATACTGATAAGCTCACCTGTCGTCATGCTTCCGCCAACGATAAACTGAGCGGCGAACCATGATATAATCAGAATACAGGAATAAACACTTATCTGCATAACAGGCATATTGAATGCAATGATTTTTTCAGCCTTTGAAAAATCCTTGTATATTATGTCGGAAATTTTTCCGAATTTCTCCACCTCATGGTCTTCTCTGACAAATGACTTCACAACCCTTATTCCGTGGAGATTTTCCTGTACCACATTATTGAGCTTATCGTATGTTTTAAATACCCTTGTAAATATCGGATGTGCAAGCCGCATAACAATAGCAAGTGCTATTGCTATAAACGGTATAAACGCAACAAACGTCCATGACAGGCTCATATTTACATTAAACGACATTATCATTGCAAATATCATCATAAACGGTGCTCTGACAGCCACACGAATTATCATCTGAAAAGCATTCTGTACGTTTGTAACGTCCGTTGTAAGCCTTGTAACAAGGCTTGACGAGGAGAATTTATCAATATTTGAAAATGAATAATCCTGAATTTTATAGAACATATCATGTCTTAAATTCTTTGCAAATCCCGCCGAAGCCTGTGCCGCAAACTTTCCTGACAATGCACCGAATATCAGAGCCGCAAAGGCAACTGCAACAAGCATAAGTCCTGTTTTTACTATATAGTCCATATCGCCCTTTCCGCCGTTGCCGCTTACACCGTAGTCAATAAGGTTTGCCATAAGAAACGGCAGCAATACTTCCATTACTACCTCAAGCACAACAAAAATCGGTGTAAGAATCGATGCCGTCTTATACTCACGTATACTTTTCGCAAGCATTCTTATCATATTTTTACCTCCATATCATTCCGCATTTTTTCGTATTTTTTCAAGAACCTCAAAAAAAATCTCAAGTTTTTCTTCCGAAATACCTCTTTTCAGCTTTTGCTCGGTCATATTAAGTTTTTCAAGCATACGGCAGTGCATTTCCCTCGCTTTCGGAGTAAGCACAAGCTTTTTCAGCCTCGCATCAAAATTTACACTCTCTCTTGTTACAAGACCTTTTTTCTCCATAAGCTTAAGCATACTTGAAACCGTGGATCTTCTTACGGAAAACTTTTCTTCAATATCCTTCTGAAAAATATCCTTATCATCATTTTCCGCAAGAAATCCGATTATCCAGCCGCTTTTTCCTGTAATTTCATCAATTTCCCTTGAAAGCTCCGTATCCCGGCATTTACGTTTTAGTATGTTATTTGTCTTACTTATTTCTACGCCGACAAATCTCGGCATATCCATAATTTCACCCCCTAATAAAAAATTCCAATCAGCCCGCCAAAAAGTTAGCAGGCTAATTGTTAGCATACATACATTTTATCATTATTTCCGTCATTTGTCAACTGTAAAATACCGCAAATTTCCGTAAAGATAATAATTTTCTTTTGACATCAAAAAATTCCGGCACTGTAATACGAGCGTAATCTATTACGAGCAGAGGGAAATAAGCAAGTTATATTAACCCATATTGTGTCATGGCGTAGGGAGTTTTGAGTCGGGAGGAAGTTCAGGCTTTCCCCTAAAAATTTTATATTCAAGCCTTACATTTCACATATAAAAGTTATCGTAATCACTTGAATTTTATAACAATTTATGTTATAATGAAGCGGAAAATTAATATGAAACGGGGGAGTTAAAATGACATCAGAATATCCGATTGCGTGTATTGCTTCAGCTTCAATCGCAGAAGGCAATGCAGGTATATTCCTTATGTACAGGGATGAGCCCGAGCAAGGGCAGCCTGACAGCGGCTGGAGGTTCTTTGACGGTACGGAAGAAAATTATAACGTAAATTTTGATAATATGTGCATTGTTCGTCTCTCCGATATTGTTGAAGCAAATCCCGAAATTGAAAATCTTATAAACTCCGATACAGAAACAATATATTGCAGAAATGAGGACGGAAAGCTTATAAAAATTCCGGACTTCGGCACGGAAGGACTTGCGTCAAACATCATAACCGATTACGGTCGCAAGGTTAAATACATCTGCCGCACCCAACCTATGAAAGCCTCACCCGACTGCGGCTGGAGATTTTTCTCGGGAACAGAAGGAACATTTGTAAATAACCCGAACAACTCCAAAATAGTGCGGGTAATTGATATTATCGCAGACAACCCTAAATTGCTTCCTCTTTTAAATTCGGAAATCGGAACGGCATACAAGGTGAATGACCGCAAAGAGTTTGAAAAGGTCAGGTAAAACAGAATAATCGGTTAATACAGGGACTGTTGTGCAAAACTTGCATAACAGTCCCTAATTTACGATAATTATTTTTACAACAATCATTTATTTACGAATAAAACCGTTGAATATACCGATAATATCATCGGGTGATATTTATGAGCATGATATTCTGTGATGAAAATTGTATTTATCAACGTGAGGGAAACTGTATTCTTGAATGTGCCTCAGCTGTTACCAATTCCTCCGAGAGCGGCTGTATGCACAGAATACGTCCGTCCGATCTGCTTAACGCTGTCGAACAAGAGCGGCAACAGCATCCTGAATGGTACGGACACCGATCAGATCAATCTCAACGTCCTTCGGAAGTACAATATTTCTGAGGTTATGATACGGGAGTATGCATTTTCCGAAGCCAAGCCTTGCCGCCTCCGATACACGCTGTGCGGCATGACTTACGGCACGTATCTCTCCCGTCAGACCTATTTCTCCGAAGGCAAGAAGATTTTCCGGTATGATTATATCCTTAAGACTGCTGACGAGGGAAATTGCAACCGCAAGGTCAGTCGCAGGCTCATCCAGACGCAAACCGCCTATTACATTTACATATGCGTCAAGACTTGAAAAATAATACCCGCAGCGTTTTTCCAATACAGCAAGCAGCATGGACATTCTGTTGTAATCAAAGCCCGTAGACATTCTGCGGGCATTTCCGTATCCCGAATTTGTGACAAGTCCCTGTATTTCGGCAAGTATAGGTCTGCTTCCCTCCATCGGGCAGGCTACACACGTTCCGCTGACGTTTTTAGGCCGCCCCGAAAGAAGCATAAGCGAGGGATTTTCCACCTCCGAAAGTCCGCTGTCACTCATTTGAAATACACCTATTTCGTTTGTTGAGCCGTATCTGTTTTTGACCGCACGCAGTATACGATACGACATTTGCTTATCCCCCTCAAAATAAAGCACAGCGTCAACTATATGCTCCAGAACCTTGGGTCCTGCTATTGCTCCGTCCTTGTTTACATGACCGACAACTATGCACGGTATATCAAGGGATTTTGAGGTACGCATAAGTATATTTGTACATTCCCTCACCTGAGTGACACTTCCGGGCGAAGAACTCAGTTCTCTGAAATTCATTGTCTGTATTGAATCCACCATGACAAGATCAGGCTTTTCCGCCTGAATATGCTCCGTTACATTTTCTATATTTGTTTCTGTGAGTATATAAAGATTTTCACAGTTTACTCCGAGCCTTGTTGCCCTCAGCTTTATCTGCCGTTTTGATTCCTCTCCGGAGATATACAGAATTTTAAGTATTTTCCCGAGATGTGCACATATCTGTAGGAGTATTGTTGATTTGCCTATACCGGGATCACCGCCGAGCAGTACAAGCGAACCCTTTACAATTCCTCCGCCAAGCACTCTGTCAAGTTCTTTTGAGCCTGTGTAATATCTTTCCTCATCCTCCGTACTTATTTCGGTTATAGGCAGTGCTTTTGAGGTTATTGCAGCCTTCGAGGCAACAGAACTTTTTCCCTTGAATACCTCCCTGACTTCCTCACTCATGGTATTCCATTCACCGCAGCCGGGGCATTTTCCGAACCATTTGGCACTCTCATACCCGCATTCGGAGCATACATACATTGTTTTTATTTTATCCGCCATTTTGTTCCTCCTAAGAAAAAATACTTTATCCGCTGTTTATATGTTTTTTTCATAATCCAAAAATCCGCATAATATTGCAAAAGCCATTCGCTTCTGATATTCCTCCGTACAGAGCTTTTTTGCTTCCTCCTCATTCGAGAGAAATCCGCATTCCACAATAACTGCCGGAACCTCCGCTTTATCGAGCAGATATACCGAGCTGTCGGCTGCTTTAAGCTCTCTTTTGTTTTCAGGCTGCAAAAGTCCCGTAACGGAGCGTCGTATATTCTCGGCAAGCTTTATGCTGCGGTCGTTGTTTTTGGAATAAAATATCTGTGTACCGCTGTATTTGCTTTGTTCAAATTTGTTCTGATGTATGCTTATCAAAATATTGTTACTGCTGCCGTTCACTATATCCTTTCTGTTTCTCATATCGGAAACCTTTTTTTCACGTATGGTGGAAGCAGAACTGTCGTATATGGAAATATCCTCTTCCCTCGTCATAACAACAGTATATCCCGAAGCTGTAAGCATATCCTTAAGCTTAAGTGCAACAGCGAGGTTGATATCCTTTTCAAGCACTCCGTTTGCACTTGCCCCACCGTCCTCACCGCCATGACCGGCATCAACAACCACAACAGGTTTTGACCCGACCGAAGCTGTAACTGTTTCCGGTTCATCATTAACGGATACATAAAGTAACGCACCGAACAAAAAAATGCAAATCAATGCAGTAGAATAGTAAAAATAGACCTTAAGCTTTTCCACGTTATCACCCCATACAGTATATGACAACATCGGCTGATATAATACAGACCCGACTTACAATCAGTTAAGGTCAATATTTTATATATGTCATCAACAACTTGCCGTATGGCAGAAACAGCTCAAACCGATATTCACATAATCAACAGAAGAACAGTCGGACGAACTGCTATGAAAGGAAAGATAATAATAACAAAGTCCTTTCCCGTATAACATACAGTACACCTGACTGTTCATATGTTTAATATAACACCCTATTCCTTTTTCTTTTCCGGCTCCGGATATTTTATAACGGGTGCATTTCCCCGTACATCCATCGACACTTCGTTAAGAGGCAGGGAATTTTTTATATAGAAATTCTCCTTGATCTCCGTAAGCCTGTCGAGGTTCCTGCAAAGACGCAGATATATGTTTTCAAGCCTGTCATCGAGCGTTACCGTTCCGATTTTTATATCACGCCGCAGATATGTAAGATCTTCCCTGAAAAGCTGTATTTCTCTCTCTATATCCTCAATAAGCATAATTGTATCCATTGCTTTTTCCTGTGCTTCGTCTATGACTCCATGAGCCCTGACCTCGGCTTTTAGTTTTATTTTCACTATACTTTCCTGAAGCTCATCATACCTTTTAGCCTTTATAACAAGAGCGTCATACTGCTCCTGGAGCTGCCTTTTTTCGCTGAGACGGATATCAAGCTCTTTCTGATACGCTTCTATATCATTTTCACGCTGTCCGACAGCCTCCGCAAGCCGCATCTGTGTGTCCTGAAGGGATTTATACAGTGCGTTCCTTGCGGCAGTCATTTCGATAAGTGCAATACCCTTATCCGTTGCCTCAAGCTCGGCCTGTTCAAGCTTACGCTGTAAAAATTCAATCTGCTCCTCCGGAGTAAGCTTTGAATTTGTAATAACTGTATCATCCTCGGTCACTGTCATTTCTCTGTCGTTCACTTCTGTATCAGACATACGGCTGCCTCCTCAAAATAATCATAATTCTATAATACCAAATTTCATATTGTAAATCAACATTTATATCAGTGATTTACCTGATAAAATTGTACAAAAATTTTCCTTATTCTTACTGTATTCTACCAAAGGATTTCTCTATTTCTCTTTTTGTCACAAAGAAATAAATCGGCCGTCCGTGCGGACAATACCTGACCTCCCGATTTTCTTCAAGTCTGCGTACAAGCTCGATAAGCTCCTCACGGCTGTTTATGTTTCCTGCCTTGACAGCAGCTCTGCAGGCGGTATTTGCATATATCCACTCCATTTTCTCGGATATTCTGAGTTTCTTATGTCTGCACAGATAATCGGCAATTTCGGAAAATGATTCCGTTATATCCTCATCCTGAAGCATAACCGGTGCGGAGCGTATAAGCACCGTTTTTCCCCCGAAACCGTCAACATCAAAGCCGGTTTCGGAAAGCATATCCTTGTTTTCAAGCACCGACTGACATTCCTCGGCATCGAGCGTTACGGATACAGGAGAAAGAAGAAACTGTGCATTTTTCCCCCTGTCCTCTCTTTTCAGCCTTTCATAAATAAGCCTTTCATGTGCCGCGTGCTTATCTATGAACATTAACCTGTCACTGTCATATTCTAAAATTATATATGTATTAAATGCTTCACCTATATATTTTATCGCAGCAGGCATTTCATCATATTCCGTTTCTCTATCCGCAACAGGTGCTTCTTCCACTTTTTCCTCATCATTGCTGAAATTCAGTAAAATTTCCTCCGTATCCTCAGCCGGCTGCATTTCCGCAGTATCTTCATTTGTCATGCTGTCTTTTATATCAGGCTTACTCTCACTGTTATAATCATATACGAGCTCAGTTTTTTGCACGGCGGCATCCGCCGCTTCGGTATCTTTTTCATCCGTAAGAATTGCATAATCTATATCTCTGACCTTAGGAACGACTATTACGGGTTCGTCATCAATGTATTCCGGGGAATTCATATCCTGACGGACTTTTGAATAAAAATTAAGCTGAGCTGCCCTGTCTGTCGGCGGTATGAGAAGTGCGGGATTTTTAACACGTATCTCCTCTGCATTTTTTACGGCATTTCTTGTATCAAAGTTCATTATCGCATTTTTCACGGCATAATACACACCGTCAAAAACAGGTCGTTCATTTGTGAAACGGACCTCAAGCTTTGCCGGATGTACATTTACATCAAGCATTGAACAATGCATACCCATCAGCAAAACACATGACGGATATTTTCCGACCATGATACTTCCCTTATATGCCTGTTCAAGTGCTGCCGCTGCGGTTTTTGAGCGTACATACCGACCGTTTATGTAGAACATCTGCATTGTACGGTTAGATTTAACAGACGATGCGGGCTTCGTTATAAAACCGCTGACTGTAATATTATTCCTGTTATAGGACACGGGTATAAGACTTTCGTGAAAATCCTTTCCGAATACCTGAAATATTGCATTTTCAAGATTTCCGTCACCCTGAGTTTTCATAATTTTCTTTCCGTCGCGAATAAATGTGAAACATATTTCAGGGTGGGACAATGCCATCCTTTCGAGCAGAACGTAGATGGAGCTTCCCTCAGAGGCATCCTTTTTCAGAAATTTCATCCTTGCGGGTACATTATAAAATATATCCCTGACGATTATTGTCGTACCCTGCGGACAGCCCGTTATATCAAAAGATTTTTCCTCTCCGCCCTCTATAACATAGCGTGTTCCGTCCTGTTCCTTAATACTTTTGGTAATAACTTCGACTTTGGAAACCGCACATATTGATGCAAGTGCTTCCCCTCTAAATCCTAATGTGGCTATGGCATCGAGATCGTCCTGTATTGATATTTTACTGGTTGCATGACGTAAAAAAGCATTTTTGATATCATCCCGTTCTATCCCTCCGCCGTCATCGGTGACACGCATATAGGTAATTCCGCCTCTTTGTATCTCAACGGCAACGGATTTTGCCCCCGCATCTATACTGTTTTCGACAAGCTCTTTTATTACGGACGAGGGTCTTTCTATAACCTCACCCGCCGCGATAAGCTCGGCTATATGCTTAGGCAATACGTTTACTACTCCCATTTTTCACACCCCGCCATACATTTTCTAATTCTTAAGCATTTTAACAAGCTCAAATAAGATATTCATCGACTCCATTGGTGTAAGAGTATTTATATCTATTTCCCTCAGACGTTTTTCTATCGGTGTGTCCTTCGGTGCGAATACCATCTGCATTTCTTCCTCCGGCTCCTCCGTTTTTTTCTTTGTCTGACGCTGCATTTTCCTGCTGCTTCTTTCAAGCTCCGCAAGTATCACCTTTGCTCTTTCAATAACACTGTCCGGCAATCCCGCAAGCTTTGCAACCTCAACTCCGTAGGACTCATCTGCCGCCCCAGGAATTATTCTTCTGAGAAATGTAATATCATCTCCGCGTTTTACAGCGGCTATGTTATAGTTTTTTACACCTTTAAGTTTATTTTCAAGAACCGTAAGCTCATGATAATGCGTAGCAAAGAGTGTTTTTGCACCTAATTTTTTTGTATCCGCAACATATTCAAGCACCGCCCTTGCTATGCTCATTCCGTCATAGGTTGAAGTACCCCTGCCTATTTCGTCAAGTATAAGCAAACTGTTTTTAGTAGCCTTTTTCATTATATAGGCTACCTCATTCATTTCTACCATAAATGTCGACTGTCCTGTTGAAAGATCATCCGATGCACCTATTCTTGTGAATACACTGTCTACAATGGATATATCCGCACTTTTTGCCGGCACAAACGACCCCATCTGCGTCATAAGAACGATAAGTGCCGTCTGACGCATATATGTAGATTTACCTGACATATTCGGACCTGTTATTATTGCTACTCTTTCATCATTCGGATTAAGGTTTGTATCATTTGGAACAAATCTCATATCGCTGACAAGTTTTTCCACAACCGGATGCCTGCCCTCGGTTATATGTATCGTTCCGTTATTGTTAAGTGTCGGACAGCAATAGTCATTATCGAATGCCGCCTGTGCAAACGAAGCCATTACATCAAGCACTGCCACAGCCGCTGCGGAGGAAGAAATTCTGTCCACCGCCGCCGCCGTTGTATTTCTTACCTTTTCAAATATCGCATATTCAAGCTCATTTGATCTGTCCTTTGCACCGAGTATTCTTCTTTCAAGGTTTTTAAGCTCCTCGGTTATGTATCTCTCGCCGCCTGTAAGTGTCTGCTTTCTGATATATTCCTTCGGAACAAGATCCTTATAGGAATTTGATACTTCAATATAATAACCGAATACCCTGTTATAGCCTATCTTTAGTTTAGGTATTCCGGTTTTAGCACGCTCCTCGGCTTCGATTTTAGCCATAAGGTCTGTTCCGCCCTTCATATCCGTACGCAGACTGTCAAGCTCCTCCGAACAGCCTTCTCGTATCATTCCACCCTCACGCACCGAAAACGGCGGTTCATCCTCAATGGTCTTATCTATAAGCTCCACTATTTCATTAAGCAGATCAATACTGCCATGCATTTCTTTAAGCAGTCCGCTCTTTGCTCCGGCTATACTTCCCTTTATTCCGGGAAGTCTTTTTAACGCTCCGCAAAGAGAACGCAATTCCCTTGCGTTTGCCGAACCGTAAACCACCCTTGTTATAACACGCTGTATATCAAACATTCCTACAAGTGCTTCACGCAGATTCATTCTCATCTGAACATTGTCGTAAAGCTCGGACACCGCATTCTGCCTTTTCATTATTGCACCGATGTTTGCAAGCGGCTTTTCGATATAGCTTTTGATAAGCCTTTTTCCCATTGAGGTTTTTGTTCTGTCGAGTACGGCAAGCAGGGATGCCGATTTATTTTTACTGTTAAGCGGCTCTGTAAGTTCAAGATTACGCCTTGTATTATAATCAAGATGGACGTATTGCTCCTCGCTGTAAAGCTCGATTTTATTTATACGCTCCAGACCGCCCTTTTGTGTTTTTACAAGATAGGTTATAAGGGCACCGACGGCCGAAACAGTCTGCGGCATATCCGTAAGCCCGATACTGTCAATGCTTTTTCCCTCAAACCGGGCTTTTATTGTTTCTTCGGCGTCCGCATATGAGAAAGCCTCGTCATCAAGCATATTGACACAGGCTGAAAGCTTATCCTTTATAAAGGCGGCAAGTGTTTTGAAACGAATTGTTTCGCCGCCTATCAGAAGTTCTCTCGGCGAATATTTAAGAAGCTCATCCTTAACGGCACTTTCAATATCATCAGTATCAATAAGCGTTGCATATAATTCTCCTGTCGAAATATCGCAAAAGGCTATACCTGTCTTATTCTTCTGTGTATAAACGGAGCATATAAAATTATTGCTCCCCTCATCAAGCATACTCTGCTCCATTACGGTACCGGGGGTTATCACTCTTATAACCTCTCGCTTTACAAGCTTTTTCGTTTTTGAGGGATCCTCCGTCTGCTCACATATTGCTACCTTATATCCCTTTGCAATAAGTCTTGCCGCATAGGTTTCATAGCTGTGGAAAGGAACACCGCACATCGGGGCACGTTCCTCAAGTCCGCAGTCCTTTCCCGTAAGCGTCAGTTCAAGCTCCTGTTGTGCGGTTTTTGCATCATCAAAGAACATTTCGTAAAAATCTCCCACACGATAGAAGAGTATACAGTCCTTATAATTTTCCTTTATTTCAAGATATTGCTTCATCATAGGAGAAATTTCAGCCAATTCATTCACCGCCTTAAATTTATATTCATATGTCGGTCATAAGCCCTCATCCGCGTTAATCCTACCCTGTTATTTTATCAGCCGCAGCCTCCGCACGTTGCACAGCTGCCGCTGCATGACGGCGTATAATCCGCCGTATCGGGATCCTCTCCTTCGGAGGATTTCTGTATTATTGCGGAAATTCTGTTCATTATTACGTCAAAATCGTCTTTAGCCTTATTATAATTTATCATGCGTTCATTGGACATTATTTCGGCATAAACCTTTCTCATATCCTCACCAAGCTTTCTTGCGGCATCAGGGTCACGCTCGTCATCGGGCTTTGCCGTCATTTCCGACATCTCGGCACGGATAGCACTGAACCTTGTTATAAGCTTTTGCAGCTCCTTATCCTCATCCGCAGCCTGTCTTGCCATATTGAATTTTATATAGGCATCCTCTTTTTGCATCTGTCTGCCCAGTTCTCTTGCAATTTCAATAATATCTCTATTTTCCATAATAATCTCCTTTTTCCGATTAATTTTTCAATTTGATAATCAATATTATTTTATCAAATTCATAAGATATTGTCAAACCAATATGTGATATATTTATTCAAATCAAAAAGACTGCTCCCATTCCGGAAACAGTCCTAATCCTGATATAGTATTTTGTAAATATCATAAAATATTCCATTTTTCATCTGCTTTTCTCGGTTCAAAATAACCTTTTATACAATTCGGATTTCTTATGCACAGTTGTATATGCGTCTGCTCCTTTATTGTTCCTTAAGGCGGGCGACATGATAGCTATTAACCAAGTCAAGGCATAACCCCACTGTCCGTGCCATATCTGTAAAACTCGGATATTTCTCCGTCATCATTCATAATACCTATTCTTTTTAATTTCTCAATTATTTTTTGCCGCTCACTTTCCTGTTCTTCCGGCGACAGATTTTTAAGATTTTTCAAATATAACAAACGTTCCTTTTGGTAATTGCTATAGTCCCTGTTCTCACTTTCTTCCTGCTCTATTATCTGCCGAATAATTGTAGGCATAAAATCACCCGCTTTTTTGTCATTATTATAGTATTGCCCCTTGTCTGATTCCATTGTATCACCTTTTTTAATAAAATACAACTGTTTTGTCGAATTATGTATGTACTCCAAACACACATAATGTCCGGTAAATATATGATAACAAAAAATAAACGATAACCGAGCAGAAAATTGTAACAAAATTTAATCATTATTTCATCCTTTTACTTTTTGATAAATCACATATTTCCGAATAATTTTAATCAGACAATTTTTCCCCTGAGTATCCAGTTCCTTGCCTCGGTTATTTCGGCATATTGGAATGTCCCGATAAGCTCTGTCGGTGCATTAAGCTCAACGACTATATTATTCTGTGTCCGGGCATTGAGTACTCCCTCTCTTGCCTGCTCCTCCACAAGCACACGATAGGTTTTTCCTACCATCCCGGCACATCTCTCGGCGGCAATTCCCTCCTGAAGCTTCAGAAGCTCCGCCATTCTCTTTGCCTTTTCCTCATGCGTATAGGGATCGTCCAGCTTTGCGGCAGGTGTACCGACACGGGGTGAATAAATAAAAGTAAACAATGACGTAAACTTAACCTCTCTTATAAGGTCAAGGGTTTCCTGAAATTCCTCATAGGTTTCTCCCGGGAATCCCACAATAACATCACTTGTAAGCGATAAATCGGGAATTTTTCTTTTGGCATAATTTACAATTTCAAGGTATTTTTCCCTTGTGTAGCGGCGGTTCATTTTATCAAGCACCCTGTTGCTTCCGCACTGAAAAGGAAGATGCAGATGATTGCATATCTTATCATTTTCCGCAATCACATCAATAAGCTTTTCGGATGCATCCTTTGGGTGTGATGTCATAAAACGCACCCAAAAATCTCCGTCAATATTTGCAACATCATTCAGCAGTGCCGCAAAATCGGTTTTCTCATCCAGTCCCTTTCCGTAGGAATTTACATTCTGCCCGAGCAGAGTTATTTCCTTATAACCTGCCTTTACCATAGCTTCCGCTTCTCCAATAATCGCAGACGGACGTCGGCTCCTTTCCCGACCCCTTACATACGGAACAATACAGTAAGAACAGAAATTGTCGCATCCGTACATAACAGGGAGCCAACCCTTAAAGCTTCCGTCCCTATGAACCGGAAGTCCCTCATATATTTTCCCGTCATCATTTCCTCTTTCAACAAGCCTTTTTCCGCTTGTAACAGCGTTATATACCAATTCCGGAAATTTATGTATAACATGAGTCCCGAAAACAAGACCTACATACGGAAAGCTTTTATATATCCTGTCCGCAATATGCTCCTGCTCCATCATGCAGCCGCAAAGACCTATAAGCAAGGACGGCTTTTCCCTTTTCAGTGCCTTAAGTGCACCGACATTTCCGAATACCCTGTCCTCAGCGTGTTCACGCACGGCACAAGTGTTGAATATTATTATATCCGCTTTTTCAGGCTCCTCCGTTATAATACAACCCATTTCTTCAAGCATACCCTTAATTTTTTCGCTGTCCGAAACATTCTGCTGACAGCCGTACGTACGCACATATCCGTATGGCTGCTTATTTCCTGCCCTCATATAAAGAAGATCCTTTAAAAGTTCGATGTATTGATCCTGTACATCAGACCTTTTCTCCGTTATATTAATACTGCTCACGTTTTTACCTCCGGGTTAAAAATACATAATGATTTATACAAGCCTATAATAACATATTTTGCACAGTCATTCAAGCAATATTGACGGCAAATTCACGATATTGTCTGTTCATGCATAAGCAGACCGTCCGGAGTTTCCCCTACAATTACGGTTTCTCCTACAAGTACGGTAGTTTCTACTCTTTCCGTACATGATGTCATAGGCATTATTATATTTATTTCCGCAGATATTTTTACCGACAGCTTATGTACCGTCTGATTTATGCCTCCGCTCTCAAATTCCTCTTCAAAATCGCTGTTTACCGTTCCCGACATGGAAATATATACGGGTATTGCCGGTCCGACACCGTTAAAAAGCTCTCCGCCGAGGATCGTACCTATCGGCACATCAATTCTTTTGCTTTGGATATTTGAAAGTGCCTCCTGGGTTCGTGTTGTAATAAGATTTTTCAGCCTGTTGGTAACAACAGTATTTGTACTTATTGAAGCAATAGTCCCGTCAGATGAGGCTGTCACGGTTTCAAGCTCTTCCCCGCTTATATTCATTTCGTCAAGAATATCGGTAACGGTTTCATTGATTGTAAGAGTCGCAAAGCTTTGTGCCTGTATTGATGCCACGGAACGTATAACAGGCTTAAGGCGTATTTCAAGAAAAATTACGGTTATTATCAGAACGATAAGCATAATGAATATTACCTTAGCCGCCTTGCTTTGCTTTCTTCCTCTATGCCTTATGAACAAAAAATCACCCCTGTATCATAATATACAGAGATGATTTTTTTGCTAACCTGTTATCAGGGATTTTATTCCGATTGCTATAAGAACTATTCCTCCGATTATCTGAGTAACCCTCGGGTTGAGAGTGCTTATTCGTCTTCCGAGCTGATATCCGATAAAGCAAAGTATGAATGTTACAGCACCGATTATTGAAACAGACGTAATAAGTGAAGCAAAAGTTTCCGCTCCGACAGCAGCCGGAAGTACAATTCCAACCGTAAGGGCGTCAATACTTGTTGCAAGAGCCATAATTATAAGCGAACGCAGATCAAAGGCATCCGTTTTTTTATCCATAATATTTCCGAAGCTGTCGATAATCATTTTTACCCCGAGGAATAACAATATACCAAAGGCTATGATATGGTCAAAGCCCTCAATCGCCTTGCTTCCGACCTTTCCAACGCTCCAGCCGAGTATCGGCATAATCATCTGAAAGATACCGAATGCCGCTGCCGTAATAAAGGCACACCTCAGCCGTTTTGTTCTGTCCGAGGAGCCGCATACAAACGACACGGCAAAAGCATCCATCGCAAGAGCCGCACCGATTATCGCCGCCGATACCGCCGACATAACATCACCCCACAGTTTCTACTGTTATATATTATGCGGGAATGATGTAATGTATGAACATATAGCAGCAGTCTGTCCGTCAATTACTCTATAGGTATTTCACAGCCGCAATGAAGAGAATATATATAACATTCCTTGACTGGTTTATCAAAAATCTGATTTGCCGCCTCCTTATAAAGCCTCAGCTGTACACCGTACATTTCCTTCAATCTTTCGGTATCTTTGACTCTGTCGGTTTTATAATCTACTATGACAATACCGTCATCCTCCTCAATTATGCAGTCAATGGAACCCTGAAGTATGGACTTGCTGTCACCGAATTCTTCATCCGAAAAGGATTCCCCGTCTATCAAAGCCAATCTTGCCGGAATACTTACCGTAAAACGATATTCCCTATAAAGCTTTTCTGCACCTGCCATTCTTTCAAAAAGTCTGCTCTTTGAAAATTTTATTATATTTTCGTCAATTATAAGACCTGCCTGCTCGGCGGACATCAATTTCTGTTCCGTAACCGATTTTTTCTCCTTTTCAAAAGCACCTGTTTTACAAATTTCCTTATAAAGATTATTTATATTCGCATATTGCAGGAAGGCATGAGTTGCAGTTCCCCTTTCGGCAGGTGATACCGAACCGGATTTTGCAAAGGTCGGACTTGAAACAGCAGCATAATATGTCTGCGATCCGCTGTGTGCAAGCATGGAAGCGGATACCTTTGACGGGATTTTTGTGCTGATATCATTTCTTTTTTCGGAAAAACGCTCACGCAGGAATTTTTCGAGCCTGTCATCAGTTCCGGTTAATGCCGATGTTCTGATTCTTTCGGCTCTCCTTTCAACCTTATCCGCATGAACAAATTTCCAGCGGGCATTGCATCTGAGCGAGGGGAGATAAATGTCATTCTCCGCACCTGAGCAGGCATCATCTCTGAGCTGTGTCATTTCTCCGTTCAGCAATGCACACATAACGACCCAATCGGATAATGTATGCTGTTCCATTACGACGCTCGGAAAAATGTGTCCTGTTTTTTCATTATATTTAATTTTACCCGCAAGACTGCCTATATATTTATAATAGCCTTCCGAACCGACTTCATCAGTATTTTCCTTTGTCGTTACTGTTGAAAGCATTATAAGTCTTTCCTTGGGTCGTGTGAGAGCAACATAGAGAAGTCTTAACAATTCGCTTTTTTCCTCTGCTCCTTTTGCCGTATGTATTGCCTTGAATTGCAGTGTGTTGAACTGCAAAAGCTTTTCTGTATCTATAGTTCTCAGACCTATTCCAAGCTCACTATGATATTTTACCTTTGATGCATCTACCTTTTCCTTTGTATTCATTCCGGCAACTATACATATGGGAAATTCAAGTCCTTTTGAATGGTGTATTGTCATTATTCTTACGGCATTGACAGGTGTGCTGTCCGAAACCCTTATACCGTTATTTGTCTCTTCAAGATATCTTACATGACGCACAAAACCGGTCAATCCGCCCGATACACTGTTTTCATATTCCAAAACAAAATTCATAAATCTTCTGAGGTTCTGAACACGAAATTCGCCGTTTGGCATGGCATTCATCACTGAAATAAAGCCCGTACTCTCAAAAAACTCCTGTAATAACCTGTCAGTTGTAACCGTTACGGACAATTCCCTGAACTTCCTCATTGTTTCAAGAAAATTCCTGCATTTTTCCCTGAGTTCATTCCCGATTCCGGCATAAGTACAGTCTTTGTCAGCATCGCCCGCAATATTGTCCGAATGGTTCTCTTCATCCGATTTAGTATCATCATAAGAAAGTATCCGGAGCTTTTTGTAATAATTTTTTCCGTATACTCCTTTTATCTGCGAAAGCTCATCAGGTGTAAAGCCAAATACCGGACACATGAGTGCGGCAATCATATCAATATCGGAAAGAGGATTATTAAGCACCTTAAGATATGAAAGAGCCGCCTTTACCTCATATCTTTCGAGAAGATCAAAATCCGCATCGGTATATACAGGTATTCCGCATTTTTCAAATTCCGACGAGTATATATGAGCTGTATTTCTGACGCTTCTCATCAAAATGCAAAAATCACTGAATACAGCCTTTCTTTCCTTTTTTTCCTTTGCATCATAAACAGTATCACCCCTGTCTATAATATCTTTTATAAGTCCTGCACAATATATAGCCTCCGTTTTGGTCTTATTTTCCTCCTCAGCATTTATTCCGTCATCATCAGAATTTTTATCACTGTTCCGGCTGTCACTTTCCTCCGATATAATTTTTTCCCTATGCTCAACAATATGCAGTTCCACATCGGGTTGGCTTTTTTCGGGATAATATGCTCCCGCAGTCAGTCGGTGGTTTTCATCATATTCTATTTCTCCGGATTTCTCCGACATAAGAAGTCCGAAAATAAAATTAACACTGTCAATAATGCCCTCTCTGCTGCGGAAATTTTTATCAAGAACAATGAGTGCGGGAAAATCGACATTTTCATTATTATAAACACTGCTCTGTCTGCATCTGTTTTTGAATAATATCGGCTTTGCCTCCCTAAATCGGAAGATACTCTGCTTGACATCTCCGACAACGAAAAGGTTTTCCTCATCCCTTGATATTGCCCTGAAAATATTTTCCTGAATATCATTGGTATCCTGATATTCATCAATCATTATCTCTTCATATTTTTGCCTTATTTCATCCGCAAAATCCGTTGTGATATATTCGTCCGTTTTCTCGTCATATATGTATAGAAGTCTGAGAACAAGACTTTCAAGGTCATGGAAATCAAGTATCTTTCTTTCCTTTTTTGCCTCAAAATATTTACGATCAAATTTTTGCAGAAGTCCTCCAAGGCATTTCATTACAGGATAAAGCTTAGTATTGTTTTCCCTGAAAATCTCCTCTGTGAAGCAGGCATACGGTTTGAGTTCCTCCTCAGTATATTTCCCGAATAAGTTAAGCTCCGAAGCGGCAGCTTTGAGGTCTTCATCCTTGGAGCTGCCTGTTCGTATGGTGGTCTTAGAGAAATTCATCACTATCCCGGATAAAGCGGAATAATCATTTTCTTTTGAGGAATACAGTCTTTCTATACTGTCAAGAAAAGCTCCGCAGCTATCGAACACATCCAACGTATTTGTGTAGGACTTTTTTCCGCTGTTTCTGTTTTTATCAACGGCTTCATAATATTTCATAGCATTATCATAGATATCACGCAGCTTTGTTATTTTTGCTTCAAGACTGTGAAAAAGGTAATCAGCTGCCTTATTTTCGGATAGCTTCATCCCGGGGTTATACTGTTCTATACACATTTTCAGCCATTGATCCGGAAAAGCATGGGCGGTATATTTGTTATATGCCTCAAGAAGCTCACTTTCAAGATCATTATCGAGTTTTGCATCCGTCATGAGCATACTCATAATATTAAAGCTTTCATATCTTTCAAGCTCTTCCTTGTAATTTTCACTGCTCTCCTCGGGCGGAGTATAATATTCCTCAATAATATCGGACATTATTCTTCTGCTTAATTCATACAGCTCTGCCGAAGTACCCACACGGAAATCCCTGCTTACTCCGAGCCTGAAAAAATTCTCTCTGACAATCTTGCTGCAAAAGCTGTCTATTGTACATATATCCGCACACGAAAGCAAAAGCTGTTGTTTGCGATAAAAATCATTTGCCGGATTTTCCTGTATAAGTTCGTCTATTGCCTGAGAAATTCTCATTTTCATTTCTGCTGCTGCTGTGTTTGTAAATGTAAGAATAAGCAGTCTGTCCGCCGATACGGGATTTTCACCCGTCAGAAGTTTTATCACTCTTTGAACAAGTACCCTTGTCTTTCCCGAGCCTGCCGCTGCCGAAACAATAATACCTCCCCCTTGTGCATTGATGGCATTTTTCTGTGCCTGTGTCGGTTCAAAGGTTGTTTTATTCTTACTCATTTGTTTTTCCCCCCATTTCCTCCATATCCCGCTTTATCTTTTCAAGTGATTGCTTCTTGTTGTATCTTGGCAGCCTGACTGTTGCATTACCTTTTTCAAAACGGCATACAGACGAATACTCACAATACTTACAAGCTCCTTGAGTCGGCATGGCGGCAATCTCTCCGGAATAAATTTCTGTGGCCGCTTTCTTGATACATATATCCGTAAATTCAAGAATCATTCCGAACTCTTTTTCCGATACAACACTGCTATTGGCTGAAAGCTTATAGGGCGGTGTTTTAGTTTTCTGTGCCGGTATAAATTCTCCGCCTATTCCCTCCTCCATATTTTCAAGAACCGTACAATCATCCGTAAGTAAGCCCGACATCCTGAAGTTATTATTCTGCTCCCTGATACTGCGTTCCGTCTCTTTTGTATTACTCGTATCCGCCGGTCCCGAAACCGAGGTTGACGGAACATAAAGCACTCCTGCCGGCAAAAGAATTTCGCCGTCCGCATACTTTTCCGAACCGTTCTTTATAATCGCCGAAAGATAAAGGAGCATCTGAATTTTAATTTTATTTGCAATATTTTTAAATTCAAATTTGTTGTTTCCGGTCTTATAGTCTATTATTCTTACATATTTTTTCCCGTTAATCCCGGCTGTATCAACCCTGTCAACAAATCCGCTGACGAGGATTCTGTCGCCGTTCGGAAGCTCAAGCTCATATGGAGGAATTGAATTTTCTCCGTCCTTACTTTCACCTATCCTCAGCTCATAATCCACGGGACGGAATTTATCCTTTTTGAATTGCTCACACATTCTCATAAGTACCCTTAGAGCATTTTTCTTTATCTTTAAGCATATAGCATTGAATCTTTCGCTTCTTTCCGCTCCATCTCCTAATTTTACGATATATTCATCAAGTGCGGATTTAATCTGAAGTCTGAGCTGACCCTCATCCATTTCCATAAGCCTGTCGATACCGGTATTTTTGAACAGATATTCAAAAATAAAATGCATTGACGTTCCGTACAGGGCATTATCCATTGACGCTTTTTTCAACGGCTTTGCTTCAAGACCGTATTTACAGAAATAAGAAAATCTGCAATCGGCAAATGCATCTATTTTGGTACTTGAGAGATTGAGGGGAACACCGTACAGCTTTCTTATTCCGGCATGATTATTAAGCCTGAATGCTTCCCCTTTTGCCGCACGTTCTATCGCGGCTACTTTATCACAATACTCCGGAACCGATCTGAAATACTTTTTCAATGTATTTGCTCTGATACCGTCAGTATTCCACAATTCGGCACATATATCAAATGACTGCCTTTCCGTGAGAAAAAGCTGCTTATCGGACGGGGCGTTTTCCGTAATTTCAGATTTACGGTAGACCGTACAGTCGTCAATTACGGATTCTATTTCACGCTTTATCACCGACGGTTCACACGCCTTTCCGGAAAGATCCTGCATATACCAGCTTATATATAATCTTTCCGATGGTGCCGAAAGTGTGACATACACGTTCATTTTTTCCTTGAGCGAGGCACCGTATATTGAGTCATACAGCGGCAGTCTTATATCGTCAGGCTGTTCGTCACGCAAAAAACGCCTTTCACTGTCGGTGAATATTCCCACCGCACCCGCCTGTGCAGGAAAAACGGACTCGACTGCACCTATTGCAAATACCACCTTTGGCGACTCACTTCTTATATTTCCGGCGGTACCTATTGTAACACTGTTTATCGTCTGCGGAATATCCGATATCGGATTTTTTCTTATATATATTGCAAGAAGCTCGGCATATTTTATGCTGTCTGTCCTTTTATTTTTAAGAACATCATACATATTTCCGAGTATCCTCATGGCAATATCCCATATTCCCGCTTCATGCCCGACATTTACATCAAGTCCGTTTCTGCTGAGCTTATATATAAATTTTCTGAAATTTTCTCTGCATTCAAGCTTTCCGAGCAGTTCATAGAGCCGCACTGTTATTTCCGCACCGTCCTTAGCCCTTTTTACGCCCTCCTCAAACTCAATCAGCGGCTGAATAATTTTTTTGCGGATATCCTCAATATGTGCTATCCTGTCATCGACAGATTTACTTTCAATATTGTCCGCACGGCTTCCGTCCGGGGACATTGTAAATTCTTCCCTCCATCTTTTTCCTCTTATATCCCAGACATAACAATAATTTTCGAGCAGGTATATATCATAATCCCCCAATGGTGTAAGACCTGTTTTTGCAAGACGCAGAACAGCTTCGGTATCAAAGTTCGAGTGTATAACCTCAAACACCGATAATATCAGCCTTATAAGCGGTTTTATTTCAAGAGGTTCCGGGTTTGAGAGAAAATACGGTATATCATATTTCGGAAATTCAGCAGATATGATACCCTTGAAGCTGTCAAGATTTCTGCCGATTACCTCTATGTCACTGTATCTGTATCCCTCATCATGTACAAGTGTAAATATTTTTTCCGCTATATACCGAACCTCATCATAAATATCCGCCGCTTCATACATCCGCACACTGCCGTCATTTTTTATCTTATCGGTATTTTCAGCTGTATGTCTGTATGCGGAAAATATTCTCTTTTCCACCGCTCTCAGTACATCCGTTTTATACCTTATCCCCTCTCCGGAACAAATTTCTATCCCGCATTTCCGACCGCTCCTCTCAACGGAACGGAGAAGTGTTCTGTACGTTTCATTCGGTTCCGCAAATATTGAATTTTTATCATGAATATTATCCCTGTCACAGCAGACAGATATAAACACATCTTCCGCCTGAGAAAAAATCCGCTCGATTATCTTTATTTCCTGTGCGGAAAAGCCATAAAACGAATCAATAAAGACAGACATATTTTCAAAATAATTATGTTCTCCAAGAATAGCATAAAGCTTTATCAGGTCGTCATCCGGATCGGCATAGCTGTTTTCAAGCAGTGCATTATATGCAGCGTATATTCTTGCACTGTCACGCAGCTTTGCGGCAAGTATTCTATTCTCTGTCCTTCCTGCCGTTTCAAATAATTTTTCGGGTGTTATAAGACACATTTTATATTCGTTTACCGCTGTCAGCATGGGCTCTATAAGATCCATGCTCTTCTTAAGGCTTCTTGATGTGGAACCGTAAAGTTCAAGTTCTCCCCCCTCTGCCGGTGCATTTTCAATTGCAATGTTCATAAGAACAGCCTTTATTCCGTCATCTATCCTTTTCTCGGTTATGCCCTTATATTTATCAAAAATGTTATCACATAATCTCCTGAAGCTGAGTACCTCAACGTTTCTTGCCCTTTTTGCCCCCATTGTTTCGAGTATACGTTTTTCATTCTGAAATGAGCTTTGTTCGGGAACAATCAGGACAACACGTTTGTCGATTCCTGTTTCCCCGATATACTTGTGTATCATTTCCGTTTTTCCGCTCCCGCTTCTGCCCAATATAAATTTTATCATTTTTTTACCTCCCGTATCAGGTAAATACCACAAATCCAATCACATTTTCATCACATTGGCATCCGGTAATTTCTACAAATCAAATTAAGATAATTATACAAAAAAAACTACGGACACGCAAGCATCCGTAGTACAATTTATTGTACAATAAATTTTAGCTCTTATACATCCTCCGAGAAATCCTCGTTTAACTGATCAAGGCTTGCCGCCTTCAGATAAGCATTTATAAATCCGTCAATATTTCCGTCCATAACGGCATTGACGTTTCCTGTTTCATAACCGGTTCTGTGATCCTTTACCATTGTATAGGGCATAAATACATAGGAGCGTATCTGTGCTCCCCATGCAATCTCTTTCTGCACGCCCTTGATATCCTCTATCTTGTCAAGATGCTCCCTCTCTTTGATTTCGATAAGCTTGGATTTAAGCATTGTCATGGCAACATCCCTGTTCTGATACTGGCTTCTCTCAACCTGGCTTGCAACAACTATACCTGTGGGGATATGCGTAAGACGTACGGCAGACGATGTCTTGTTGACCTTCTGACCGCCCGCACCGCTGGCACGGTAAACATCCATCTTTATATCCTCCGGACGTATCTCGACCTCTATCGTATTGTCAATTTCAGGCATTACCTCAAGGGATGCAAAGGATGTATGTCTTCTTCCCGAAGAATCAAACGGAGAAACTCTGACAAGTCTGTGTACTCCGGACTCACTTTTCAGATAACCGTATGCATTTTCCCCTTCAATGAGCAGAACCGCACTTTTCAGACCTGCCTCCTCACCGTCAAGGTAATCAACCTCTTTGACCTTGAAATTATGACGCTCCGCCCATCGCATATACATCCTGTACAGCATCATAGCCCAGTCCTGAGCCTCTGTTCCGCCTGCTCCGGCATGAAATGTAAGTATTGCATTCTTAGGATCATATTCGCCTGTCAGAAGTGTCTGTAAACGCTGTGCTTCAAGGTTTGTCTTTATCTTCTCTACCTCACTCTGTGCTTCTTCAAGCAAGGTAAGATCCTCCTCTTCATCCGCAAGCTCAATGAGAGCCATAGTATCATCATAGGATGCTGCCAAGGCGTCATATTCCGCAACTTTATTTTTCAATGCTCCTGTTTTCTGTAATATCTTCTGCGAATTTTCAACATCATCCCAAAAACCCGGCTGTGAAGCTCTTTGCTCAAGCTGTTCTATTTCCATTTTGAGCTTATCAAGCCCGAGTGCATTTGAAAGCTCAAGCATATCCGGATGCAGTGCTTCAAGCTGTAATCTCAGTTCCTCAAATTGTATCATAAATTATCCACCATTCCGTACTTCATAACTATTACCTGTATATTATAAGACAAAACAATTTCTTTGTAAAGTACAAAAATTTATTTTATTTTAAGCTCCGCCTCCAACAAGTCGGTTCGGAAGAAAGCATCTTTCTGTTTCATAAAATCCAGCCTCTGCAAGCTGAATCATACAACTTACATAGGCTGTAATTACGTCTATATTTCAACTTGTGACATACTCCCCACCTATAGAGGTGGTGGCTTCTCGCTCAAGTATGGTAACCCATACAGTATCAACGAGCTAACCCCGTGTGTCCCACGGTTATTTCAGGCTGTCCGCAAAACTGACTTTGCACATTTTACATCCCGACCGGTTACGGGAAAAAGAGGATACCTGACACCCTTATCATAGAGGAATGATTGCCTCTAATCCGTTCTCCTTTCATAGACTCTGTATTACAGCTTGGTTATCGCTCTTTGTAACACAGGATATACAATACGCTCATTCTTGTATTGTTGTTTCTGGATGAATTATGACATAAATATATTGGATATGTCAATATATTATAAATCAGCCTTATGGCTGATGGGCTATCCATCCCCGACCTTAGAGGTCAGGGACTTCCGCCCATTTTGTTAAAACTCTGAAACGATCTCCTTAAGATAAGCCTTGAAAGCTTCTCCGAGTGTTGGATTTTTCAGTGCTATTTCAACGGTCGCCTGAAGTATTCCGAGTTTATCGCCCATATCATAGCGTTTTCCGGTAAAATCAACCCCCGTCATTGTCCGTGTTTGTGCAAGTGTACGCATAGCGTCCGTCAGCTGAATTTCTCCTCCCGCTCCCGGTTCTGTGTTGTCAAGAATATCAAAAATATCAGGTGTAAGCACACATCTTCCAAGAATAGAGTAGGTAGAAAGTACCTCCTCCTTAGTCTGCGGTTTTTCGACCATATCCGTGCATTTGTAGATATTATTCTCGAGATGTTCAACCTTAAGAGAACTGTATTTTGATATAGCTTCCTCGGGAACGGATTTTATGCCGACAACAGCCTTTCCGAATTTTTCATATGCTCTTATAAGCTGTCCGCAGGCAGGATCATCGCCGATTATGACATCATCCCCATACAGCACGGCAAACGGCTCATTACCTACAAACGAACGTGCACAATTCACGGCATGACCAAGTCCTTTTGTTTCTTTCTGACGGATAAAATAAAAATTTGCAAGCTTGGATATTGAAACGACCTGATCATGTATATCCTCTTTACCCGTGTCAAGAAGCCTTTGTTCAAGCTCGGGGCTGCGGTCAAAATGATCCTCGATAATTCCCTTTCCACGATTCGTTATGATCAGGATATCTGTAATACCCGAATTAACAGCCTCCTCTACAATATACTGGATAGCAGGTTTATCAACGATCGTAAGCATTTCCTTCGGCATTGATTTTGTTGCGGGCAGAACTCTTGTGCCCAGTCCGGCTGCGGGTATAACCGCCTTAGTAACTTTCATAATGTTCCTCCTTATTTTGTAATTATATATTTTTTCCTGATTGAGGTAATAATTAAAATAACGAAATATCAAAGTGCGAAAGCAACGTTAATAATCAATTCACATACAAGCACCATCATACCCAGTCCTTGATTTATACCGCCTTTATTCCTTATAATCTCCAATATTTCCTTTTCGCTTTTATCACTGTTATTTGTCTTTATAGACTTTATTTTCTTTATTGCACGTTTATAATAATTTCTGTTCGCACAAAGTGCAAGCACAATCGTAACAGCAAAGGCAATAAAGCTAAGTGCAATCGGCAGAAGCATCAATACCCCATGCATCAAATCACAATTCGTAAATATCCATCCGAGATAATCTCTGTATGAAGCATATCCACCGGAAGCAACCGCTTCCTGAGCCTGAAGCCAGAGTTCATTAGTTTTGAAATACGAATAGCAGAAATACTGCACCACTGACGGCAAAACAGTCAGTAGACTCAGTATTATACCCGTCAAATACTGCTTGCGGTATAAATACCACACACCCTGAAACAGCAGTGTCGAGAAGTTGAATCTGCTCGTATTCCTCTTTTTTATTGAGGAAAAAACAGGTCCGTAATACAGCTCATTATTACCCACGTAGCTCATAAGCTCCTCGCCGGTAACACCGTCGAAATCCTCATCCTTCTTTATTCCGATAGCAAAATCCCTTATGTCATCCATATAGAATTTTTTGGCACGGAAAACCGGCGGTGACATCCTCATCGGGTCATCGTCCCCTTCATCTTCGTACCCATAATCCCCCTGCTCCCCGCCGTCATGAACGGACAGGAAGTTTCCGCATCTCTCACAGACAATACTGTCCGGAGAATTTTTATGTCCGCAATATCTGCATACCACCAAGCCATCGCTATTCTCTTCGGTGGTATTACTGCCGGATTCCTGATTTATGTCATGCCATACTTCGCCTTTTTCATGAAGCTCGGAAAATATACAAGCACCTTTTATTTCATAGCATTCCCTGTGGTAAGGTGCACCGCATTTCGGGCAAACAACAATATCATCATCAGCCTCAAAACGCTTGGAACATACAGGGCAGCTTTTTTTGGTAAAATCCATTTTTTTCTCCCAAACTTAGTATTTGTTTCATTATACAACATAATTTTATGATTGGCAAGTTTTTATAAAAAACAATCATTGTGCAGCAAAAAATATTTTCACTACTTTTTATATCAGGCTATGCTACGGCGGTCGTAAAAAAGATGTTTCAGCCGGGAAGTCTCCTGACTGAAACATCATTCTACGCTTGACCGCTTTCTGTAATTTTACCGTCCGATATTTCAATCCGCCTATTGCAGGCATCTGCCACCCCCGGGTCGTGCGTTATGATTATTACGGTTTTCCCATCATCATTAAGCTTTCGGAAAAGCTCCATAATTTCCGCCGAGGTTTTTGTGTCGAGTGCACCGGTCGGTTCATCCGCAAGTATAAATGACGGGTCGTTCACAATTGCACGGGCGATGGCTACTCTCTGCTTTTGTCCTCCGGAAAGCTTATTTACAGGCTTTTTGGCAAGCTCCTTTATTCCCACCTTTTCAAGTGCTTCAAGTGCAAGCGTATTTGCGTTGCCTTTTTTCTTCTTGCTGAAATAGAGCGGTATTTTGACATTCTCAATAACCGTATATTCCTCCACAAGAGCAAAATCCTGCATTACTATTCCGACTTTTTCGTTACGTATTTCCGCAAGTTTTTTGTCCGACAGCTTATGTATGTTTATATCGTCAATTGTATACTCTCCCTTTTCAAAGGTATCAATACAGCCTATAATATGCAGAAGTGTGGATTTTCCCGCACCGGATTTTCCTACTATTGCAAGCATTTCACCGTCTTCAATTTTCAGCGATATATCCTTAAGTGCCGTGAAGGCATTGGATTTTTTGTAATTATAAGTCTTTGTAAGATTTTTTATTTCTATCATAATATCAGTTCTCCTTTATTGTTTCCACAGGCGATGTTCCCCGAACCATAAAGAACGGTATCACGAGAGATATTATAAGCATAACTGCAAAAATTGCAAGTGTGATATATATATTATCCACAGCAAGGTTTTGCTCGAATAATGAGGCATATTCCGTATTTTGAAATATCAGAAATGCCGCTGTACCTATTATCATTCCGCCCGTAAGTAATATAGCGGAATAGGCAAGCGATATCTTTAAACAGCCTTTCCAGCGGCAGCCGCAAAGGAAGTATATACCGTAATTCCTTAACTGTGATTTTGTATTCATTGCAACAGAGCAGATAAGCTCGGCAAGAACAATAGCAAAAACACAAAGTAGGATTGGGAGGAGCTTTTTGTACTGCTCGATAAGATATTCAATCGAATTGTCCCTATACACGGACAGCTCCGAAAGGTGACGTGTTTCTCCCATAAGTATTTGTTCGTTACGCTCACGGATTTCCTTTGTCGGTTCTGAATTGTAATACATAAATGCCTTTGATACTCCCATATCACACGGATTTCTGAGTGCCTCATCGGCAGACGAGGAAACAAAAAGAGCGGTTTGGGCTGTTTCATCAGCAACCTGATAAAAATTCAGAATATTAAGCAATCGGTTGTCTGTACCATTGCTCACAAAAGGAGCATATGTATTCGCAGCAATAATTCCCACAATGCGAATTTTTCCTATTTCCGTATCATACACTGCATCTAACGGATATTTGGATTCCTCTACTGTTTTTCCTCCGGTAATAACCGCCTCGATTTCCCCATTGGAATTCTTTTTTGTCGAAGCCCATCTTCCGCAAAGGAGTGGAAGATTATATTTTGAATATATATTTTCGTCAACAGAATAAACATTTGCATTCGACAGCATATCATTTTTATCAAGCTGAAGAAAAAGCTGATACGTTTTTATTACGGTCACATCACCCTCAAGCGAATTACACATTTTTTCAAATTTCATTTCGGGATCATACGATCTTCCGAGTCTTGATTGAAATACATATCCGTCCTGTGACAGAATATCCTCATACGGCTCGTATAATACAGCTCTGCTGTTGAATACAGATATTACCATATTTCCCAAAACAAGTATTGCCGCAGCCTCAATTATGATCAGTATGTTGAACAGAGGCTTTTTTACTACGGAATAAAAACCGAATTTTAAATATTTCATCAACAGCCACCCCCTAAGCCTTTTTCTTCATTTCAACAATGCTTGCTTTGGTACTCGGAATTATTGTAAAGAACATAATTATCAGGGCAAGGAGTGTATAAGCTGCCGGAACGATAAAGAAAATATGCGGTTTATAAAATTCGATAAATGACGGGTAGTAATATGCGATATAGTCAAATACCAAATATTTGAATATCAACGCCCCCGCAGCCGAGGTCAAGATCATGGTTATTGTGATTTCAAGCATATAAACAATATGTGTCTTAACCCTGTTGCAGCCGCAAAGACGCAAAATCGCAAGCGTTTCTAACCTTTCCGAAAGTATATAATTATAGAATTTCGCAATTGCCAGTATTATAACAAGCATCATAACTATTGCTATCACATAAATCATCCGGTTAAATTGCATTTCGAGCGGGTCATACGGATCGGGAGTCGATGTATCCTGAATATTTGTTCCAAACAGCGAATTAAATTTGTCAACTGCATCGTCTATTTGCTGCTTGGTAAAATGGTCTTTAGCGTAAATATTTGCACACGCAACAACAAAATTATCATCCAAAGCATTATAGGGAATAATATAAAAATTATCACTCGGAGCAACACATTTGTATTCATATCCGTTGATATTATATTTTTCGCCCAGCTTAAAAAATTCACCCTCCACTTCATCACCGTTTTCGTCATAAACAGGAGCTAATATTATTTTTTCATCTGTTTTAAAAAATATTTCATCAATACTTACGTTTGCCCCATCAAACGGTATATAAGACATAAACTGCTGCGGAGCTACTCTTAAATCTGTAGTTTTGTTGTAGTACAAAAGCAGCTCTACATCGGTAATATCATATTGTTTCATATATTCAACAAATTTATTCAGCTTAGGACGGGCTTCACCCATTGAAACAGCATATTTATGTTCCATTGTATAAATTTTAGGTTCATCCTCAAATGATACACCCGGCGGCAAATAAAATGAATCATATTTACCCGTTTCCTTATCATAGGTATGAACTACACCCACTTCAACCTCGGCATCCGGCTCAAAGGAAAAAGAGAATTCTGACAGTTCTTCAACTTTTTCTTCAACAAAGAATAAATTATAAGCCATGCCGCAGCTCATAAAAACAGCAACACAGCAGATAACCTGAACCGACAAAAACATAACAAATAAGACGGTATGTCGGGTTATAAGTTTTTTTATGTTCTTGAATGTTAAAGCAATAAATCTCATGACAATTCTCCTGTAATATATGTTTGGGGGAACAACATACTTTCACTTAGCTTACATATAATCCCTACGAGTCAGATAAGGTATTTTATTATTCTGCCTTATATTAAGCACTGCTTCTTCTTCTATATCAGAGTGCACGTCACCGGTTTCGTATAACAATCCTTTGACAAATGCATTAGTTGCACCGCTTAAATCAGCATACGTATAAACATCGGCTGCTCTTCCTTCGGCATAATTATAGTCAAGTTCTTCAAATGAACCTTTATTTTTATCATACACGAACGTTCCCATTTCTACGCCCTTAAAGTTGTTTTTATCTTCGGACTTCACAGCCTCAACATGACCCTTTTTATCTGTTTCAAGGGCAACTTTCATAAGACTTGATTCTCCACTTGATACAAATATGGTAGATGTTCTTTCAAAAATTACATCAGCAGCACTTGCTAACAAACTTGTCATCGAAGCAGTAGCAAGGGCTAATATTATAAAGAAAGCTATTATTTTTCTTTTCATGACCGTTTACCTCCTTTAAATTATAATATGTCGTTCCCCCTCGTGTAGGCAAAATAAACAAAAAACGTAGTAGAAATAAAACGAATGTTACTTATTCGTTACTCCAATTTGGAGATTATCTACTACACTGATTATAACACACACTGTAAATTTTTTCAATATCACCATTATGAAATTTGTGACGAAATTCAAAAAACATTTTTGTGCATATTACCAAAATATTACACCTGTTTCCAAGCTTTTGAGAAGATAAACGGCTCATATACAAAGGAAGTAAAGGAAATATGTTATCCGGTTAAAAAATTAAACCTTTCCCTCTTCAATTTCCTGTAGAATTTTAATACTCAAGGTAATATCATCCTCTGCCCTTTGATCGATATCATCAATAATCAGAGATAATTGCTGCTCCAACCCCTCATCTTCACCGTACAGTTCCTCATGCCTTTCGTTAAATTTGAATTGCCGGTAATATTTTGTATATAGAATATGACTAAGGGATTCACCTGTAAGCTCCATTATCTCGGTTTCCCTTTGATCAAGAAAATCGTAATATGAGAGATATTTGTTCAATACCGAATCATCATACATAACATATTCTATACCGGGAGTTCCCGTATTCTTCGGATCAAATACATAATTCAACTTTTTCATAAGATCCTCAATTATTTTCTCATCTTTTATTACTTCCATAAAAGCCTCCTATTCCGGGAAATATTTAAACACCCTCTACAACTTAAGCTTTTTATATGTCCAACAGTTACTATTCAATTTCAGGCAACATATATCTGTCTGTGTCAATTTTAAAATCATCACTAAAAAAATATTTTGGAATTTCTATAATATCAAAAT
>CANQAJ010000005.1 GCA_947589365.1 uncultured Clostridia bacterium
GTTATTGTTTTCGGGGTCGCTGTGGCTTGCAATATATTCGCCGGAAATTTTTGACACATCCACGCCGGTTTGTTTGTTGTTTGCGTCACGCCGGATTAAATCCTCCGTCAATCCCACCGCATAAAAGAGGCGGAGCGGGGTGGATTGTGCCTTTTCACTCAGGTTGTCCTTGTATGAAATAGGACCGTCAACATCGGTGGTTATCTCCGCCAGCTGAGTTGGCACCGCCGACACCGGAACATTCACATACAGAGAATCATCGTAGCCGCTCATATCTTCCGGTGTGATAGAGCCAATCTCGTCAATGAAGTCGCCCACGTGTTCTTGCCAGACACGAATATCCGACAGACGGTAAACACCGTGATACTTGCTGTACATACTCGTACCGACGGGATAGGAGCCGTGAGTATTGAAATAATCGTTCCATTCTTTTTGAAGGGTATCGGGAATTGTAGTACCGAAAACCGGATTGCGGCGAAGTGTATTGCGTTCCTCCTGCGAATCGGCAAAACGGTAGCAGGTATAAACGGCGTTTTTGGTCTGCTCCGGAATTTCGGTCGGCTTCATTCCCTCGGTAATTCCGCAGGTAGGCACATATTCCGCCAGTGTCGTGTAGTTAAGCCGCAAAACCCAGCCTTCCGCCCATGCCTGTTCCGCCGAACTGCAACCGGCGGGCAGATGTGTAACTTTATCGTAGCTATATGTCGCATTTTCCGCATCTCCATTGTACCAACCGATCGCCAACGGATCTTTTTCGGGATCCGAATCTTTATTTGGAGAGCTATTTTTATTTTTATTGTTGTGCATATAGTCGTAATTCCACTGATAATCGTACACGCCTGCACGCACAAGCCCGTGCATTTCACCGAAGAGCAGCATGGACATATCAAATTTGTTTTCTGACGAACCGGTCACATCGCCGCCATTTCCACTTGCGTCTTGTGTCACTTCGATTGCACCGTGTTTCAGCTCCATATATTCGCCCAAAGGGTCTTGATATGTGATAGAATCAGATGCACCGGATGCGTTATCGCCCATAAGCGGAGGAAACGCCTGTCCGCGAATCTCGTCGAGCATAGCCTCGAATGTATCAATCACACCGCCACTGGAGGTATCAACAAATTCGGTGTTATAATTGATATTGTTGATGACATCGTCTTTTGTGACAGCAGTCGGGTCAGTCGACACGTTGGAGATTTGATTAAACTTTACTGTTTTGGAACCGTCCGAATCGGTGAATTTGACTGTTATAGGACTATCTGAACCTTCCCAATCTTTAAAGAGTTGATAAGCCTTTATAATATCGTCTTTTTGCTTCCATTCATCGGGGTTTATATTTTCATATTGCTGCGGAGACTCGTTGAAGAAATGCGTGGGATCAAGCCCGGCATATACACGGGGTTTTTGCCATTCTTCGTCCGGCGTATCTACGCTGACCGTCAGAATCCGGAACTCCGTTCCCTCGTTGCGATCGTCCGTCAATTTGTTCTCATTTATAGCATCCTGCACAAGCTTGGCATACTTTTTTTGTACCTTTGACTTCTCATAGGAAGCCGTCATCAAAATATCTAAAATCGTCACATTGCCGCCGCGTTCGTACGTTTTTTTATTATTTAGTTCGTCACCCTCTGTGCTTTCGGTGCGGTACTTTTTCCACGCTCCACTATGCTCCGACACGCTTTTCTTTGGTATCGGCACATTATGCCATTCATCGCCCGTGGCATTGCCGGTTTCAGGCTTCAATGCATAGTTGGAGCCACCGTCGGTCATCACAATGGCAACAGGGATACGCTGAACAACTATTTCGTTTCCCGATTTCGATGTATAGGTTACGGTTACACCTTCCTTATCGTAACTATCGTAAAGCTCTTCAAATCCTTTATAAATTCCCGCCTGCATGTCAGTGTGATAACCGATATTCAACGTATCGGTCGGGTCACAACCAAATCGACTGCTTTTATAGTCGTTGCGGGCATGACTACTATAATTTTCGTATATACCACTCTTGTCATTCAGCTTTTGCAACCCGCCTACTGTTCCGACCATATAGGATGCACTTCCACTATTATTGGGAGCTTGTTCACTACCGTAGTAACTGTAGTATAATCGGAAATTTTTAACCTCCAAATATTTTCCGTCCGTCGGCGTACTATAATGCCCAAGCTCCAGCAGGGTGTGTGCCGTGCCGCCGTAGCCGATCACCGCCACTCAACTGTATTCGCTTATATCCATCACTTCCTGAATGGATTTGTTGACGGATTCCAGGACTTTATAAATACGAGAATGTGTAATGCGTTTACTGTTCTGAGCATTATAGTCGCTGTGTGCTTTCCCATCAACAACGTCTGTTGCCATCGAGCCGGACATATCGAGGAGGATCACCAAGTCTACCGGGGACGGCGGATACTCGTTGATAACCTGAGTACTCGCTAAGGATGAAAAAATTGTTCCAAAATCAGAATTGAATTTTACGGTTCCGGTGTAGCCGTCGGTATCCGTATCAAGTTTGATATCGTTACCGGAGGCAAAAACACTCTTATCCGTCCAAATACGACCGGCATACCGACTGCCCCAATTTTCGGACAGCAGCTGACCGATATAGGTGTCGCTCGTATCGCCGTCTGCAATACGTTTCATAGCATTCGCCGTAGCTTCCGGGTTGACCGCAGATGATGACACCCAACTGACGGAATTACACAACATGACCGCTATCATGCACAGGCACAGCAGCATAGAAGTAACTTTTCTCAATGCATTGCCAAAAGACACGGATCGACCGCTTCTCGTCCGCTCACAATGCCTTCCCGCCTGTTTTTCTGAAAATTCTGTTTTTGGAACAATTCTTCTCATAAAATATCCTTCCTTCACACAAAGGAGCTATAAAATGCTGCTTTAATTGTGTGTAATGTCAAAATATTAAACAAAGACCACATAAGGACGAACAAAGCCGTTCCTTTTAAAACAAAAAACTGCAAGTATAGAAATCACTTCGATAGAAACTCAATTACCCGACTAACCGACATAATCCGTATTCGGAAGCACTCGCTCCGTCCGGCCGCCGGACTGCCTGATAACCGTTTTTTTGCATATTTATCGAACAAAATGGTACAATAATAACAAACCGTAAAAGTAAAGACCGTTTTAAGGCCACGTAGCCACAGAGGTTATATACCATAATAATTAAATTGTCAATAATTTTTTATACATTTTCCTAAAAAAATTTAAAAAAAATTTAAGTCTGAATTTATAAAGTAAATGCAATAAAATTACAAAAGTATACTGCATTTAATTATATTCATACATTCGGAAAGTAAGTACGCTTGTTCTTGATAGGTTATCAAAAAAATGCTATAATGGATAATCATATTATATCTGCAAACACAGCATTTTTTTGATGTTCCGTTTCCGGATAGTGAGTATAAATCAGCAGAAATTTGCTGCATTGCTCGGGAAATTTTTTTCTGAATTTTTATACTAACCGGATTTGCGTTTACTTTCGTATGCGGTTTTCTTCGCAGAGTTCCTTACTCTGCTATTTCAAGGAATTAATGCACATATTTCGCACGATTTCCCTCTTTTTGACGGTATTTTTTGACGGCTGAAATTAATACCCGATTGCAGCCAACTTCTCCATGTTGTCCCGCTTAAGCTCCATAGAGGAATGAACATATCGCTCTAATGTGAATTTCGGACTGGTGTGTCCGAGAATTTCAGACAGTGATTTGATTTCAAAGCCCACCTCCACGCACCGTGCCGCAAAGGTATGACGAAGCACATGAAAATGAACATCCTCCATCCCGCAATCTGCCGTATATCGTTCCAATCGGTATTGCAGGGTGCGGGGTTCCATATAGCGGTCGCTTTCCCCGGTCAGCACAAATGCGGACGGGTCGTTCTTTTTTCGCAGTGTACACAACTTGACCGCATATTCTGTCAGCGGAATTACCCGTGACGACGTGTTGCTTTTTGGGTCGGTCAGAACGATTTTGGTTTTCTGCGGAGCATCCGCCTCATAGTCTTTCAATCGCAGCATGGTAGAGGTCACCGTCAGGGTACGTTCACACAATGAGATATCGCCCCAACGCAATGCACATACCTCGCCGATCCGCAGCCCCGTGAGCAGTGCAAGCAGTATGCCAAACCTGCAATCGTCCAAATCGCTCAGTAAATATGCCGTAAACACCTGCTGTTCTTCTCGGGTGAGTACCCTCATTTCTTTTTTGCCGTCCTTTGGATAAACGATCTCAATGTTCTGCGACAGCAGCAACGCATCCTGCCGCCGGATATATTCAATCACCGAATGCACTACAGTTAAAATACAGCGGATTGTTTTCGGCGATAATTCCTCTTCACACAATAATTTATGGCTGAATTGTTCGATCAGGATAGAGGACAGAGCGGACAGATGGCAGCCTCCCAATCCCGGCAAAATATGGTTGTGAATAATTACATCGTATTTCACATAAGCGGATTCCTTGACACGGCTGCGGCAAAGTGTCAGCCACTCCTCACAATAGACACCAAACCGTTTCCGTGTGCCGGTTGCAGAAACTGTGCCTTTGAGCAAAGCTGCTTTTGCCGCGTTCAGCTTGTCCCGCACCTCTCGGTAGGTCTTGGCATAGCAGTACCCGAACCGTGCGTTTCCGTCCGGCTTGTAGCCCTTGATATATCGAGCTTCCCAACGATTGTCTTTGCGTTTATAGATGTTTTCTCCCTTTTTGGACATAGAAAATGCCCTCCTTTCAAGTGATACTATTATTTTATCGCCGAAATTCGGTTTTTTCCTGACGGCACATCTGACGGCAGATGCTATCAAAAACAACTGATTTCTCACCGCTTTTTCTCTATTCGTTCAGCGAAATGAGTCGATTTACTATTTCTCATATCAAAAAAAGTTTGTAATTTTTCTGAAACCTATTGCAATCAATGAGATTCAGAGTTATAATTAATACCGTAGAATAAGGAACTCTGCGAAAAAAATAGAATAGACTGAGGGACACTATGTTCCTCAAACTCCCGTTGCACCGTATGTACGGGTTCCGTATGCGGTGCCGCATTAATACAGATGTTTCTGCAATTAGCCGGGATAGTAATTCAGAGGGTTGACCAAAGCAGGTCTGCCCTCTTTCTTGTGTGCCTTTTCTGAAATTTTCGGTGAAAGCAAATCCGGTCGAAATGCTCCCGCCGCCTTTTTACCGTCAAGGTTTAACACGCAAAAAAAATCCCCACCTAAAGGGCAGGGATTCTGTAAGCGTATTATTCTTTAATATCAGAAATATGAACGGTAGTCAATCATCGGGAACGGATCCTGTCCTTCTCCGAATGCATAGAGAATATAATATCCTTTCGGTGCTTCATCATGATAACTGAATCTCAGCTCCGGATCAAATCCTGCTCCGAAATCCACACAGTTCGGTGCATCCTTCAGGTCAATAACCTTGATGTTAAGGTCACCTGTATATTTGGTAGCAAAATGGCTGTTGAGCTGTGCAAGAGGATATGTACTCTTTAAAAGAACCGCTCCGTAAAATTGAAGAGGACCATCCGTGGATGTCAGCTTACCCGTTCTTGAAACCGAACCTTCAACGGTAGTATTAGACGGAAGCTCAATGGATTTAAGCTCACTCTCGATATTTTGTGATGTAACGTTATCCATCACAACACCGACCACTGCGGCTCCGGCAACTAACAGAATAACAAAAACCACTATCAGACTTATAACCTTTTTCATAAAAAAACCCCTTCACCTGATCTCGACAGATCATTGTTAATATATTTAGTATTATACTATAATAACTGTTGTTTTGCAAGTTGTTTTTTAGTGATATTTACTTCCCTGTAAGTTTAAATTGAGCATTGTATACCATACCCGAATACAAAACTGCATTTTATTTTACCGATAAATTGCCGTTGAGTCAGTTTTTTACATCTATGGAAAAATCCTTTGAAACGCTGTGTTTTGCATAATACAAAGAATTTTGTGCAGTTTCATACATCTCATCAAACGATCTTCCGCTGTTCGGATAAGTACTTATTCCCAGCTTGGCATAAATAAGTACACTTCCGCCGTCTGTTTCATAGCTGTGCCTTATTGCGGAACATATCTGTCCCGCCTTTAATCCGAGTATTTCCCTGTTATTTATACCCTTTACAAATATCATAAACTGTGCTCCGCTTATTCTCCCCACTATATCATAATCACTGAAAAGCTCACGGATACCCGAAGCCGTTTCTTTCAACACCGCATTTGCAAATACCTTCCCGAGTTCTTTTTCCATTTCATCAAAGCCGCATATTTCTACCATGATCAATGAATTAGGGAGAGAAGCTCCTTCGCCGTACAGGTATGTTTTTATTTTATTTTCGGTTGCGGAACGATTATACAGCTTTGTGATATAATCTGTGCGGTCACGCCTCGATTCATCATCGGCATGGGAATCCTTCTCATCCGAGATATCGGTAAATATAATCATTATTTTTGATGCAGTGCCTGCCGCATTCCTTCCGGCCGCAAAACGCACCCTGTTCCACACATATCTTTCTTTCATCATATTATATATCCTGATAAGACATTCCGGATCCGAGCCGTCTGATCGGGAGGAATTAAGCTTTTCAAGGAATTTCCTTATATCATCCGGGTGGATAAACGTCTTGTCCCTTATATTTTTAACAAAGTCAAAGCTGTCGGGAACGTAGCCGTACAACACCTTAAATGAATCCGAAATCCCAATACAGTCTGTCCTCGGCGTCCATTCCATAATAAAGGATTTTGTCTGTATAAGTATTTCATTATAAAGCTTCTCATTGGGAACAAGCGATGTACTGCTGTAGTTCAATGCCTTATATTCCGTAATCATTCTATCGGAATCCACTTCTTTGCTGAAGCTTTCAACATCAAGAAATTCATTTTTATGTATGCCGAATACAACCTCTGTTTTTTGTCTGACCTGTCTGAGAACCTCTTCATTTACATTCATGGGCATCAATATCTGTACATTGGTATTTTTAAAACATTCAAGAAGATAAAGAAGCGTGCTGACAGGTATAAGACCTCCGGCTATATCCTCAATAAATGAATTTGAAAACGTCACAGATCTGAAAAGACCCGTGATAAAGCATTTTATGTCAATACCCCCAAGCCCGACATTATATGCTCCCACAGAAAAGCCTCTTCCGGCAAGATAATCTATAAATTTCACCATCTGCCGCATATCCATGCTTTCAATCATGTCATGCGTTATACTTATACATACATTTTTACAGGTTATCGGATAATACAGGAGCATTTCATCTATAGCTTTTATAACAATTTCATAATCGTCACCCTTGAACATTGTCATAATTGTAATCTTCGGCAACGAATGTCCTTTTTTTTCAAGCATATATATTTCGGCGAACATTCTTTTCAGGCTGTCAAGACTGTATGCCGTAATATTGTTTGTGTGATACAAAGCCGAATATATTTCATCAAAATTAAAATCCCTGCCATATTCGGATGTGGTTTCGACCATCTCATAGGATATGATCCTCTCACTCGCCGAATCCGCAATCGGAACAAAAAGACTTTCAAATTCTATTTTGTCCTTCTCCTTTACATCAAGCTCTTTTTTCTGATATAATGTGATATCCCACATATTACGCATACCTGCGTTATAGAAAAGATACATATCCTTTCCGTTTATCTTAGCCACATCAACAGCCTTGGATGCGTTATCGAAAAGCTCGTCAAAATTCTTTCCGTCATTCGGATAATCACAAACACCTATACATACGGAAATTTCATGGCAGTCCTTCCCCTCAAAAGTATAAGTTCTATGCAAACTTTTAAACAATCTGTCAACAATATTTATATTGTCCTCTCTTCCGGTGCTGTCTTTCACCAATACCGCAAAGCTGTCATCTTCCACCCTTCCGATCATGCAGCCCTTAAGATTATTCTTAAGAATACCCGCAATATCATTCAATATGTTATTTCCGAAGTGATAGCCTGTCTTCCTGTTTATTATACCGAAGCCGTCAACATCTATAACCATAAACAGATGGGAACCGTTTTTTCCGGTATGATTAATATAATCATTGACCTCATCACGCAGGCTGCCATAGTTTCTCAGACCCGTAACAGGATCTCTGCCGGTCTTTAATTCTGTTTCGGGATCGATGTTTTCCCCATGTCCGATTGCCTCAAGACTCAGGTATATTTTGACCGGTTCATTGTCAACGGCAACCGGAACAGCAGTACATCTTACAAACGAATAAACATTATCGCTCAGACACATCGTACATTCAAGCACTATCCTGTCATTACCCTTATTAATTTCATCATTGATATTATCAAGCCTGAAGGTTCTTTCAAATCTGCTCCTGTATTCGTCCGGGCATAATCCGGAAAAAAGCATGACCGCCTCGGAATAGTTCTTGGGATAATATTTGAACAAATTCTTGAACATACCCTTACATTCGTATGCGGTTTCATTTTTTAGATCAAATTCAAATACATAGTCGGAAATTTTGTTAAGTATATCATTATAACTTTCTTTGGACTGACGCATCTCCTTCTTTTGATTTTCTATCGTCTTTATAAGCTCATCCCTACCCATAGTCTTATAAAGAAAATCCACAGAATTTTCGTCAAAATCCACATTGAATGCTTCCTCAGGAAAATCATTCACAGAACGATCGACAAGCTTTTCATCGGCATATTCCTCTGCAAGTGATTTGAAATCAGACAATACCATAGTAAAGCAATTCATCATCTTATCGGAAAATGCTCCGCAGGCACCCGAACGCATCATTTCCACAGCCTGTTCATGTGTAAAGGCAGCCTTATAGGAACGTTCACTTGTAAGTGCGTCATAGCAGTCCGCAACGGACACAACCTGTGCCCATATCGGTATACTGTCCCCTACAAGACCGTCAGGGTATCCCTTACCATCGTATTTTTCATGATGGTATCTGCATATATCATAACAATATGTAAAATACTCATTCTTTTCCACTCCGTCAAGGTGACTGAGAAGCTCGCAGCCCTTTATCGTATGCGTTTTCATTATATTAAATTCTTCATAGGTCAGCCTTCTCGGACTCAAAAGTATCGAATCCGGTATTGCTATTTTTCCTATGTCATGCAAAGCGGAAGCGGAGGCAATCATTGCCATTTTCTCCGGTGTCATATTATATTCGGGATATTTAACGGAAAGTGCCTTAAGCATGACCTCCGTAAATTTCTTAATCCTGTGTATATGTCGTCCCGATTCCACATCACGGTACTCTATTACCGTACTCAACGTATCGAGCATATCATTGTTTATCGTGCTTATTTTACGTTCCTGCAAACGCAGAGCCTGATTTTGTATGAGTATTCTTGCAGTCTGTTTTTCCACTTTGTCCTCAAGCTCGTTTTTATGCGAATATAACTCGACAAGGTTTTCCACACGCTTCCTGATTATATGGGGATTTACAGGAGAAGTCAGAACATCACAATACGGAAAATACATATTCATTGCCTTGGAACGCTGAGTAAGCTCACCTTCAAGTATAAGTATCGAGGGGATATTTTTGAATATCTCCATATTTGATAATGTCTGCACGGCTTCCTTTGTAAAATTATTTGCAACCGTTTCATTTATCAGAATTATTGATATCTCATTTTTATACTGCATAAGCAGTCTGAATACCGCTTCACTGCTTGCTGTTTCCATTATTTCATACTGCGAGGCAAATATTTCATGAACGATAGATTTATTCATTTCGGCATTATCTGCAACAAGCATTTTTTTCATAAAGTTCACTCCCTGCGGCAGACCGCCGCTTCTTATTACAGTTCCCAAAAGTATAAAAAACTCTCTCCATATCATTATACACAATTTTTACATATTTGTACAGTTATTTTATAAAATTATCGAAAATTTCAATTCCTATACTACAAATTTATGTATAATACATAATATTTTGCGATTATGTAAATAATCAGACAGATATAAAAAATATATATTCCTGTAATACCATAAATTTCAGGCGGTTATCCGCAGCATATTATGCTTTATATTTATATCTGCGGCGTATATGGTATATTCTGTTCATTCCCCAAAACTTTCCGATTGCAAAATTCCCTCGGATTTAATATTATGTAATATAGAAGATATTATAGCAAAGCAATACAGAGGCTTTGTCTTTTCCGGAGGCAGGAACATGAATATTGAGAAGATAAATTCCGAAAAGCTGCTTATTTCATTGTGTGACAAGGAGCTTGAGGAATATAATTTGACATATGAAGGGCTCAGCTTTGCTGACAACCGCTCAAAGAGAGTAATAGAGGATCTGCTTATCCGTGCCGAAAACAAAACAGGAATGAAATTAAACGGAAAAAAGCTGATGATCGAAGCGATGAAATATGATCACGGCTGCATTCTTCTTGTCACCGTTGTGAACAGGCACAAAAGAAGGATCTACAGCATAAAAAGCCGCAGCAACAGCTATGCTTTCAGTTTCACCTGTGCCGAGGAGCTGTTATCCTGTATAGAACAGTTATACCGTGCAAACGAAAGAGGCAGGAACAGCAGCATACTCTTTGACAACCGGAATTATTATCTCATGCTCGGAAATTCAATACCGAGTGATTGTTTTATGAGGATAACGGGGGAATATGCACATTCTGTCCTAAGCGGAAAAATCACCTGTTCCGCACTGAGAGAAAAGTGCAGTATTCTTGCCGCCGAAAATGCCCTGGAAATTGTCGGCAGTACCATGATATAGTGTTTCATCGGTTTCCGGGCAGACCTTTGTTTGTTGTAAGCAGAGCTTTTAAAAATACCGACCCGTTTATCAAATCCGATAAAACGGGTCGGCTAAATATATGTCAATCTGCACTTTTTAATATTCTTATTGCCTCGGCGGGATCCTCAGCCTTGAATACGCCTGTTCCCGAAACAACAATGTCAACGCCTGCCTCAGCCGCCGCATAAACTGTCTTATCCGATATTCCTCCGTCAACCTCCACAAGAATATCAAGTCCTCTTTTGGCAGCCTCCGCCTTTATCGCAGTCACCTTGGGCATCATATCAGCCATGAACGACTGACCCCCGAAGCCGGGTTCCACTGTCATAACAAGCACCATATATACCCTGTCAAGATACGGAAATACGGCTTCCGCCGGAGTACCGGGTTTTATTACCACCCCGGCCTTTATACCATGACCTTTAATCTTTTCTATTGTCAGATCGGGATCGGACATAGATTCAAGGTGAAAGGTTATTATATCCGCACCTGCATCGGCAAATGCATCTATATAGTCAAGGGGATAGTCTATCATAAGGTGAACATCAAACGGAAGCTCTGTATACGGACGTACAGCCTTTACTATTGCAGGTCCTATTGTAATATTAGGAACAAAATGCCCGTCCATCACATCGAGATGAATTAAATCCGCTCCTGCCTTATCTATCCTTATGACCTCATCACCCATTTTTGCAAAATCGCAGCTTAACAATGACGGAGCTACCTTCATTTTTATCAATCCTTCCCTTTCGGTTTTTTATCAGTTGAATTTTCTTGCAAGAACAGAAACAATAATCAGACCCAAACACCACAATGATGTATATATAAGAACTTCAAGTCCTCCCAACTTTGAAAAGCCGCCAACAAAGGATATGATATTGGCAAGGAGAAATCCGAGTACAATGGAAACTATCTGCACAATCTTCGATATCGTAACCGTGGATTTTATTCCTATACATCCCGATACGGCTGCGGCAAATCCGGAGAGCTTTCCGTCAGTTACAACATATGCACGGGAGGTTTCATCAACAAAACTAATCTCACCATGACATATATTTCCCAGTCCTGTATTAAGCACCTTGATACTGCGTTGGTATATTCCGAATTTATCTGCTATATGCTGCCCGGTTATATTCGGGTCTATTGTCCTGACTATAATATTAACTCCGTTCTGTGTCAATTCTCTGAGTGAGGCGGCAATATTCCTGTCAACCTTGTATGTGAGGATAAACATTGCAATAAGCTCTCCCGACATCGAAATATAAGAGATTTCATTTCCCATCTTATGATACTTAGCCTCCACAGATTCATCGGGAAGGCTTATATTATGCTTATTCATAAGTGCACGATTGCCTATGAGTATCCGCTGACCTCCTATCCAACCGGAAAGTCCCGAATTATCATCATACGAAACACTTTCAACCGCAGGAACCATATGCTTTCTGTCCTGAATAATCGTTTCAAAAATATACGACATCGGACCGTCAACGGCAAAGCTCACGGCAGCACCGGCAAGAAGTGCGGTGTTCAGCTTTGTTTCATTGAACGCCTTTATACCGCTGAGAATAATATTTCCTTTGGGATAGAGATCATTTGACTCTACCATCACGGCATTCGTATCGCTGAACTGCTTTATCGCCTCATAGCCCACCACCATAGAGCCTCTGTGCAATGTTGACCTGCAAAGGTTCTTTATCGGAATGTTCAAAGTAATAAGGACACATATCGGTGTTGTAATAAATGAGGTGAGTGCAAAAGACGAAACTCCTCCCACAAAATCCTTTGATAAAAATCCGTAGGCAAGACCGCATAACAGGGATAATACCGCCGCAAAAGGAGCAAAAAATGACGCATTATCCTCAATCGGATCCGATGCATAGGAAAGCTGAAGGAAATTGCTCATAAGCTTTGATTTTCTGGTATATGCAATTATCGGTCTTTGAGCAGGCAATCCTGAAATAAGCTTCTGTGCATTATTCTTATCCGTATATATCTTTCCCGCATATTTTGCCTTCGGACTGCATAAAAAGCGGAAATTGTCTGCCGTTCTTTTTATAATTATCAGCTTTCCCAGGCTGTTGAAAAGCAATGCAATTATAACAAGGAACGAATACATATGATATGTTCCGTTTACATATACATCCGGCAGGAAAAGACCCGTAACCGATTGTATAACCGCAGCAACGGAAGCAACTGAAACTGCCGTATCACTTGTCGCCTTAAATCGTTTCAGCGGAACAAGACCATAAAATATTGTCGTTTTCTCCGCAAATACCGCTATTGCAAGCAATATAAAATTAACTATTCCGAACAAAAGCCATCCGTTATGTATTGCTTCCGTAAACAGTGACGGGACAAGCTGTGCAAGCAGAGAGACTATTGCGGAACAAACCGCTATACAGGTCAGCAGTCCTGTGCGGAAAACCCTTTTTCTGAAATTATAGTTAAGCTCATTCCTGATGGCAGCCACATCATCATCGTTCTGATAATCCGTAATTTCGGGCTTTTCCTCATGAATGTCCTCTTCCTCATCGAATGTATCACCCTCTGCCGAAAACAAATCCTTTATGCGGAAGCGTTTCCTATTCTTCGGTTTCGGCATTTGCAATATATTTGAATCCTCTTTAATATTTTGAGGCTCTTCTGAAACTGCCTCCGTTTTTTTCATCTTTATCGGTGGCTTTTCATTTTTACTTACAGACCTGACATTCTCATTTTTCTTAATATCCGATACATCAGCCTCCCTGACGGGAATGTCAGGGGTATAACCTCTCAGTCTGCACGTACTCTCATATTCGCCTCGCAGCGTCTTGGTAAATTTTCCCGCCATAACAATAAACGGGGGGTTATCGCTGCGGTGATAGACCACAGGCTCGCTTTTGCCCTCGGAAAGGTCGGTATCTTTACTTATATTATTTTTTATCACAGCTGCGGCTGTATTTGGTGTTTTTGACTCAACAGACTCCTTGCTATCCGCCGAATCATTATGTGAAAGTTCATTTTTAGTCTTACGCGGAGCTGACGTCTTTGCTTCCGTATCGGAATCGTGTGATAGCTCATTAAACCTTTTCTGAACCGGAATCTTATCCTCAACCGCCGCATTATGTGAAAGCTCATTTGTCGTTTCCTGCTCCGAAGCTTTTTCTTCATTTACAGACTCACGCTCGCTGTGAGAAAGCTCATTTTTCTTATCAAGAATTTCCTCACTGTTCTCTTCATCTTTACTTTCGGTTTCATCCGATACCTCATCCGCCGCATAACTCTCGGGCGTCTGCTTATCCTCGTTATCTATACTTCCGCTCTTTTCATCAGCAACATATGTAATAGGTGTTCCCTCGGCACCGGCATTTTTTGCATACATAACAGCATCAAGTGTAATCTCGGTTTTAACCGCTGCCTGTTTTTCGGCGGCATTATCATTGTCAGCAGTATTTTCCGATACATCTTGTGCCTTCTCAGCCTCGGCTTCATCTGCGGTTTCAGTCTGAGTTTCCTCCTTTACCGTTTCCTCCGGCTGTTCATCGTAACGGATGTCAGACTCAAATCCATCAGCGGTACTCTGATAAATAACGGTCTCTCCTACATCGGATATTTCATCCTCCGCTTCTATCGGCTCGTCATATACCTGTCCGTCCGGCTCCCTCTCCGGTTCTTCCTCGGATACATCCGCTGTTTCGGCCTGTTCGTCCGAGTAGATATCTTCAAATCCGTCATTATCCTCACCAAAAAACGAACCATCCTCCGGCTGTGTAACAATCTCTGCTATTTTACCGAAAATTGCTTTCATTCTGCCGCCGAATGATACGTTATCATTTTCGGGAATACTTTTCTTAGTTTGTAATGATTCACTTTTTCTCTGTTCTTCCGCTTTCTGCTGCTCCCGTCGTCTTTTTTCAATAAGAAGCTCCTTTTCCTCCTCAAGCTTTTGTTGATGCTTATTATATGCCTCTTCATTTTGTCTGAAAAGTCCTCTTATGGGGGATATATCGTTATTTTCGGGAGATCTTTTATTGTCTGACATGGTTTAACCTCCGTTTTTTGCTGCTAAATTCAAACGTTGACGTGTAAATTCATATATCAGTACTCCGGCTGCAACCGAAGCATTGAGAGAATTAATATTTCCGAGCAGCGGCAGGGATAATATTACATCACATTTTTCTCTGACAAGACGACCCAGACCTTTTCCTTCCGAGCCGATCACAATCGCACAGGCACCGGTCAGGTCACTGCTGCAATATGTTTCCCCATCCATGTCCGCACCGTATATCCAACATCCTCTTTCCTTAAGCTCATCTATAGCAGCAGATATATTTGTCACTCTTGCAACCGGCATATATTCGTATGCTCCCGCACTTGACTTTCCAACAATACCGCTCAGCCCTGCGGCACGGCGTTTCGGTATGATTATTCCATGTACTCCGGCACATTCGGCAGTACGGATAATCGCACCGAGATTATGCGGATCCTCAATTTCATCAAGTATCACAATAAAGGGTTTCTCCTGTCTGCTTTCCGCCAGCAAAAAGATATCGTCGATACTGCTGTACTCCTTTATCGCTGCAAGGGCGGCAACTCCCTGATGTGAAGCATGACCCGTCATGAAATCAAGTTTCTTCCTGTCAACCTCTTTTATCGGTATATGCTTATCCTTTGCCAGTGCCGCTATAACCCTTGCACTCCCGCTGAGTTCGCCCCTTGCAACATAAATACATTCTATATTTCTTCCGGAACGCAGAGCCTCGGTAACGGGGTTACGTCCTGCAATAATATCATTTTCTCTTTTTTCATCATTATTTTTCATTATCTCACCTTTCCCGATATAGAAATGGACAATAAAATTATAACATATTCCTTCGCTAAATAGAAGTATTTAAAGAAAAATTTAATTACCGCAGCACAAAAATAATTACAGACCCGTTAATATCCTGCTTAGTTGCCCATGCTCAATGAACCGAAGATGTATTCTTTTCCCTCAGATATGTAGATTCAAGGTCGGCGAGGTGGAGCTTAACGGCTATCGGATATTTTTCGTATGCAAGACTTATTGCAAAGCTTCCTCCCCTTGCCGCTTCATCGAACCCTCCCATATGCCAGCGTATAGCCATTGCCTCGGAGGGCTTCAATCTCATAAAACGTTCTATAAGAAATACAGATTTTTCACCGTGTCCGTACGGAAAGGCATCATCAACCATATAATACGGCTTTTTTTCCCATTGTCCCGTTTCATCATTTTTGACATTTCTCATCGAGGTTTTATAGAATTGTGCTTTACACAGATCATGTAAAAGAGCACATATTGCAAAGCTCTCTCTGTTGTCCTTTTCCGGAACAAAATGTCTTTCCATCATGGTTTTATATACACTTATACTATGCATGACCAATCCCTGCTCACAGGCACCATGAAATTTGGTACTTGCGGGAGCGGTAAAAAAATCGGTCGTCTGCATCCATTCAAGAAGCTTCTGTGAACCGTCTCTTTTTATATTTTCACTATATATATCAATAAATTCTTCTTTATAGCCCATTTCAGACCTCCGTTTTTTCTACTTCAGTTCTTCATCATAATGTGCCCTTTCGCCGCCGATAAATTTCGGTCTTGTCCTTGCCGCCGTTATATGTGCCCTGCCTATCATATTTTCCTTAAGGTTAAGCGGAACGGCAACCTCTCTGAGGTGCATACCTATAAGAACACCGCCTATATCCATTCCGGCGTCAGCTTTTATATGCTCTACGGCAACCGGTCTTTCGATTCTTTCATATGTGACCGTTGCAAACGAACCTCCCGCCTTCGGCTGAGGCACAACATTTACCGAATCGAGCCTGAGTTTTTCCGCTGCCTCACTAGGTATTATAACTGCCCTGTTGAGATGCTCACAGCACTGTACCGCAATATATATTCCCCTGCTCACAAGCTCGGGATAAATTCCGTCAAACAGTGCCCTTGCCGCATCCATACTTGATGATTTTCCGTATGCTTCACCGAATATGGTACTTGTTGAGCAGCCCACAAGAAATATATCACCCTTTTTCAGCTTGCTCTGATTAAGAATATCTACAATAATTTTTTTTGCTTTTTCTGTAATTTCTTCATACATAATAAATCATCCTCTTGAAATAACACAAACAGGCACCTCACAGGAGATGCCTGAAATGTTTAGTGACACATTCCCCCGCCCGCATTGGCGAGAGATTTCCGCTCGGATACAGCAATCTGCACAGTATCAACGAGCTATCCCCGTGTAACCCACGGCTTTTCAATTAAATCATTCTTCGTCAGCCGTCTCCTCATCGGCACTATCTTCGGACAATGCCTTGATCGAAAGGCTTACTCTCTTTTTATCAAAGTCAATTGCGGTTATTTTGACATTGACTTTCTGACCTGCGGAAAGAACATCCTCAGGCTTCTCCACTCTCTGCTCGGAAATCTGTGATACATGGATAAGACCGTCAATACCCGGAATAATTCTTGCAAAAGCACCGAACTGTGTAAGACCTACAATCTCTACCTCAGTTACTGTTCCGACAGGATAATTGTTCCTGAGTATCTCCCACGGGTTGTCTTCCGCTTTCTTGTAACCGAGTGAAATCTTGCCCTTTTCTCTGTCAAGCGACTTGATATAAACCTCAACGGTATCACCGACATTCACAACCTCCGACGGATGCTTAATCCTGTTCCATGAAAGCTCGGAAATATGTACCATACCGTCAATTCCGCCGATATCAACGAACGCACCATAGGATGTAAGAGATTTTACAACACCTGTATATGTCTTACCTTCCTCGGCAGAAGCCCAAAATTCTTCTTCTTTCTTCTTACGCTCATCATTGAGAACCGAGCGGATTGAGCCTACAGCTCTTCTCCTGTTATTTCTGCCTGTTGTTTCGATTATGCGGAAATCAACTTCCTTTTTAAGAAGTCCCTCAAGCGATTCTCCTCTTGTTGCCGTTGCCTGAGAAGCCGGAATAAATACTCTGACACCGTTTGAAACAGCGAGTACTCCGCCTTTAATTACATCGGTCACAATACCGTGCACAATGCCCTTCTCCTCATAAGCCTTAACGATCTCATCCCAACCCTTCTGTGAGTCAAGGATTCTTTTGGAAAGAAGTATCGTTCCTTCCTGATCATTTGTTTTCATTATGATAAGGTCAAGCTCATCCCCAACCTTTACGAGATCCTCTGTTTTTGCATTAGGATCGTTTGTAAGCTCGCTGAGCGGTACGATACCGGTCTGCTTTCTGCCTACATCTACACGTACCTCTGTGGGAGTTACGCCTACAACAACACCGTGTACCCTTCCGTTTGTATTATAATTTTTGAAAGACTCCTCAAGGAGCTCCTCAAAGTTCTCAGCTTTGCTTTCTTCAGGATTTTTAATTTCTTCTGACATGGTAACAAGTACCTCCTTTATAATGCTTGCCGGTGTAGATGCTCCGGCTGTGATGCCAACCCTGACAGCCTTATCTTTTGCACATTCGGGAATTTCCGCAGCCGTTTCGATAAGGTATGTATTTTCACACATATTCCTACAGATACTATACAGCTTATTTGTATTTGAGCTATGCCTTCCTCCAATCACGAGCATAACATCAGACCGTGAAGCAAGCTCTTCCGCTTCTGATTGTCTATCAGATGTTGCACTACATATTGTATCAAATATTTTGGAATTTGTACATAGTTTTTGAAACTTTTTTAAAGATTTTTTCCATTCTTTTATATCAAAAGTGGTCTGAGCCACTATACATACGGATTTATTTTTCCATTCGGGAAATTTCAACAATAATTCATCAAGTTCCTCACAATTTTTAAAGGTATGATATTCGCCGCTGCAATGACCGATTATACCCTGAATCTCGGGATGACTTTCATCGCCGGCAATTATGATTATATCCCCCTGTGCGGAATGCTCGGCAACTATCCTGTGTATTTTCAAAACAAACGGACAGGTCGCATCCTTACAGTTAAGTCCGAGTGCTTCTATTTTATCCGTAATTTCCTGAGAAACACCATGTGAACGTATCACGAGGGTAGAATCATCTTTGACATCCTCCGGTTTCTCTGCGATTTTCACACCTCTTGCGGCGAGATTTTCCACCATCTGTGCATTATGGATAATCGGCCCGAGGGTATACACCGATTTACCCTCGTCAATGAGTTTTTCAACAATATTGACCGCCCTGCTTACGCCGAAACAGAAGCCGGCAGTCTTTGCTACCTTTACCATTTATGTTCTTCCTCCAGTTGAGAGATAATTTTTTCTCTTATTTCTTCCGTGAGGCGTCTTGCCGACTTAAGCGAATTATCCTTCGGCGGATATACGGGCTTTCCGAATCTCACCGTTATTTTGCAAAACGGATGTATTTTATCAAGTGAAAATATAGACACAGGTATAATCGGTGCCTCGGTTCTCACGGAAATAAGTGCCGCTCCCGCCTTTGGCAAAAAAGCCCTTCTGTTTTTTGATATGCCGCCCTGCGGGAATATTCCGATTTGTCTGCCGGAGCCGATATATTTTTTCGCCGTATCTATGGCATTCATATCGGATTTTCCCCTGTTTACGGGAATAACTCCGCAAGACTTGAAAAAACTGCGAACCAAAAAACCGTAATTTGTAAAAAATTCGGATTTTGCCATGAAGTATATTTTTCTTCTCACTCCAAGCCCTATCGCTATCGGATCAAAAAAGCTTATATGATTACTGCATATAAGCAGACCTCCGCTTTTAGGAATATTCTCTTTTCCTATATATCTTATCCTGTAAAACGGTCTTATAAACAAAAGTGCAAGAAAACGAAGAATATAATATATTATTTCAGATCCCTCTCTCTCAGCTTATGTATTTCCGACATTATCGAACGTGCGGCATTCCTGTATTCCTCTGCACTGCTGTTTTCGGATAATCCGAGCGTTTCGGGCATTATCGGCTCACCAATTGAAACCGTTACCTTACGGAACAGTTTTATTTTTTTATTTTTCGGTGTTATACATACGGGTATAACCGGCACATTCGCATGAGCGGCTATAACTGCCGTGCCGGATTTCGGACGCAGAAACTCCCCTGTTTTTGAGCGTGTACCTTCAATGAATATCCCGAGAAGCTTTCCCTGCTTTACTACCTCTACAGCCTTATTTATAGCCTTGCCGTCACCCGCTCCTCTCTGAACGGGAAAGGCACCGAACATCTTGCAGATACAGTTTGTAAAGGGGTTTTTAAAAAGCTCCTCCTTAGCCATAAAATATACCTGTCTTCCCTGACATATTTCAAGAAAAACGGGGTCAAAATTTGAAAGATGGTTTGAGCAGAATATATATCCCCCATCCTTCGGCACATTACTCTTTCCGTTTACCCTATAGAAAAACAAAAGCTTAAACAGCGGAACCAATATTATTTTCCCTATAATATATGCAATACTCCGTTTCATCAAAAAATCTCCTTCAATAATTGCAGACAAATATTACATAAATAAGATATTATTCAATTCACAACTTTTCCCGGATAATATCCGTTATCCTTTTTATTGACTGCCTGAGTGTAAGCTCTGTCGTATCAACAATAATACTGTCCTCGGCAGGCTTAAGCGGTGCGGTATCACGGTGTGAATCATTATAATCCCTTTTTATTATATCCGATAAAACATCGTTATAATCCGCAATCGTTCCCTTTGCCGCAAGCTGCTTTGTACGCCTGTCGGCTCGTGACTCCGGAGAAGCCGTAAGGAATATTTTTACATCAGCATCAGGCAGCACGACCGTCCCTATATCTCTTCCGTCCATTATGACATTTGCACTTTTCGCAAAGCTTCTCTGCAATTCAAGTAAAAACGACCTCACCCCGGGGATTGCGGAAACTATCGAAGCCGTCATTGAAGCTTTCTCCGTGCGTATTTCATTTGATACATCCTTACCGTTCAGTATTACCCTCTGCTCACCGTCTGTAAAAATAATCCTTATATTTATTCCGGGAAGTATTTTTATTACCTCCTCCGAATTTGATACATCAACCCCATTATCGGTACAGAAAAGTCCTATAGCTCTGTATAAAGCTCCCGTATCCACATATGTAAAACCAAGCTCTTTTGCCGCACGTCTTGCTATCGTACTCTTTCCTGCTCCTGCGGGACCGTCTATCGCTACCGAAACCACAAACCTCTCTCCTTTTATCGCGGATATCAACAATCAGATACAAGCATATTCTAACATATCCGAACAATTTTGGCAATAGTATTTCTTTACACATTTTCAGGATATGTAACACATAGAGTCCGATTACATACAATGATATTGAGGATAAAAGGAGCGGAGTTATCAAATGCAAAACAATTATTTTTCATTGAGTGAATTACCGGTGGGAGGCTGTGGAATCATCAGTCGTCTGCCTTTTGATGATAAACTTAAAAATCGGCTTATGAATTTAGGGCTTATATGCGGCACACGTATAGAAGCAGTCTGCAAAAGTCCGAGTGGAAATCCCTGTGCATATTCCTTCAGAGGAACACTAATGGCAATAAGAAAAAGTGATACAGATAAAATTATTATTACCGATTACGGGGAGTGAGTCTATGAGTGACAATAATATAAAAAGCGAATATACGGTTTTGCTTGCGGGTAATCCCAATGTGGGCAAAAGTACAGTCTTTAACGCCCTTACCGGTATGAAACAACATACCGGTAACTGGGCGGGCAAGACAGTCAGTACCGCTGAGGGAAGCTATAAATATAATTCATCGCATTTCAGACTTCTGGATCTCCCCGGAACATATTCTCTGAATGCTTCTTCGCCTGACGAAAAGGCTGCCCTCAATGCAATAGAAACGGTAGAATATGACTGTATAGCCGTTGTTATAGATGCAACGAGTATAGAAAGAAACCTTAATCTTGTTTTACAGATACTGCAAATTACAAACAAGGCTGTTGTATGTGTAAATCTTGCAGATGAGGCGGAAAAACAGCATATTGATATTGATTACGATGAATTATCCCTACAGCTCGGTGTGCCTGTTGTGCGTACAGCAGCAAGAAAAAAACTGGGACTTAAGCAGCTTATTGAAGAAATAAGCAATGTCGCATCGGGCAGGACAAAAACCTATACCGTGACAAGAAAATATGATGATAAAACGGAAAATGAAATTAAGATTATCTGTGATGCTTTATCCGATATCCCCGACAGTAAAAAAAGACAGACGGCAATACATATCCTTGAGCGGAAACAGGATATAACATACGATGAAAAAATCAGAAATGCATTACTAAAGGTAAGTGAGCTTAACGGAGGAGAAACGAGCGATATCATAGCCAAAGCACGTGTGGGGCAGTGCGAGGAAATATATAAGCTTTGTGTCAACAGAAAAAACGGCGAGTACAGGAGCCGTGACAGAAAAATCGACAAAGTCCTTACTTCACGGATTTTCGGAATACCTGTAATGCTTCTGCTTTTTGGCGTAATATTTTATATTACTATAGTCGGAGCAAACTATCCTTCGGAGTGGCTCAGTTCATTATTCTCCTTTATCGGAGAAAAGCTTACACTGTTTGCGGATAATATCGGCACTCCGCTTTGGCTTAAAAATCTGCTGATAGACGGCGTATATACAACTCTCTCAAATGTAGTCTCTGTCATGCTGCCGCCTATGGCTATATTTTTTCCTCTGTTTACCATCCTTGAAGATTTAGGTTATCTGCCAAGGGTAGCATTCAATCTTGACTCCGTATTTTGCCGTGCCGGGACAAACGGAAAACAGGGACTTACCATGCTTATGGGTTTCGGATGTAATGCCTGCGGTGTTACGGGATGCAGAATTATTGACGGGGAAAACGAAAGAAAAATTGCTGTTCTTACAAACAACTTTTCCCCATGCAACGGGAGATTCCCCACACTGATAGCCATTATATCAATGTTTTTTGCGGGTATATTCCCCATAGCAGTACAATCGGCTGTCAGTGCTTTTATCCTTGTGGGAATTATACTTGTAAGTATTCTTGTTTCGCTGCTCGTATCATTTATTCTGTCAAAAACCATACTGAAAGTAAGCGGGAAAAGCTTCATCATGGAGCTTCCGCCATACAGGGTGCCGCAGATAGGTAAAACCATTGTACGCTCTCTTCTTGACAGAACTGTATTTGTTCTGGGCAGAGCTGTTCTTGTTGCTGTTCCTGCGGGTGCTGTTATATGGTTGCTTGCCAATATTCATGCAGGCTCGGAAACGATAATCTCATATATAACGGCATTTCTTGATCCGTTTGCTAAAATAATGGGACTTGACGGTGCAATACTAACGGGATTTATACTCGGATTCCCGGCAAATGAAATTGTACTTCCCACTACGCTCATGATATATCTCAGCAACGGCACTATGACGGATTACGGAAGTCTTACTCAACTCCATGATATTCTCATAAGCAACGGCTGGACGATAAAGACGGCAGTGTGTACGCTGATTTTTACTCTCATGCATTTTCCGTGCTCCACCACCTGTATAACCGTAAAAAAAGAAACAGGCAGTATAAAATGGGCAATTCTCTCCTTTATACTGCCTACGGTATGCGGTATTATATGCTGTATTGCGGCTAATCTTATTTTCGATATATTCTTATAATACCAATTCGTAATAAAGACAACAGGTTCGGGTCAAATCCTTTCAAAGGTCTGACCTGAGCCTGAATATCATTGCAAATAAATATTTATTAATCCGGGAACGGTATAGTTACTGTTTTTCCGTCATATCCGCATTTAGTGTTCGGAAAAATACCTGTCGCCTGCTCAATGCCTTCCTCAGGCTCCGTTACCGCCGGACTGTAATGTGTAAGCCACATCTCCTTTACACCTGATTGAAGTGCCAGCCTTGCCGCCTCGGAATAAAGCATATGTCCCGTCTTTCTTGCCCTGTCAAGCTTTTGGGGATCGTAATACAACCCCTCACATATGAACAAATCCGAATTTTCCGCATATTTTACTATATTCTGAGTTGGCCGTGTATCTGTACAGTAAGTAACCTTTATACCGCGTCTTTCGCCATCGGATACCATATCATATGTGTAAAGCTTGCCCTCAAATTTAACCTCACCGTTCTTTTGCAGACTGTTCCATATCTTCATCGGAACATTATTCATCTTTGCCTTCTCTACATTAAATTTACCTCTCCTCGGCAGAACAAACGAATATCCCACACACTCCGTGCTGTGCCTTACCTCAAACGGAATTATCTCAATATTACCGCATCTTATATCATTATCTCTGAATGTTTCGGCATATTTTATCTCAAACGGCAAATTCGGAGCTATAACACAAATACTCCTTACTATTTGTTCTATTCCTCTTGGACCTGCTATAGTTATCGGTTCGTCTCTGCCCTCGTTTCCCATCGAAAGAAGAAATCCCGGAAGACCCGATATATGATCGGCATGAAAATGTGTTATACATATCACATCTATTGATTTCAGCCTGCACGCGGTATTCTTCAGTGCAATCTGAGTACCCTCACCGCAGTCAACAAGAATTGAATGTCCCTCACTGTTTATTATACATGACGTCAGCCATCTGTTTTTAAGCGGCATCATCCCACCTGTGCCGAGCATCGTTACATTAATCATTATTTATCCTCCGTCATCAGCAGAAAAAAGTCTATTACATATCTCTGCAAATTCCTCATATGTCATTAAGCAGTTAAGAACATCAAGAAGTGAATTGACCGTCATATTTTCAGGCAATGATAAATATTTTTTCAGCCTCTGTCTGTTCTCATTAGAATTGAATGTACCCGTAAGACCGTATTCAAAAAAATCAACCTTTGTAATATCCCTTTTTTCTCTTACAAATCCCTCTGTAATCTCGCACTCTATCCCGGACGCACATATGGCTTTTCTGAGTATATCATCGGAAATACCCTCAACGCCTAACTTTCCCTCCTTCGAGGGCTTATCCTTGCGTTTTTCCTTTCCGATTATATCGGGTATATATGCATGGTGTATCTTACTTGCCGGCACAATACCCTTAAGAAAATTTCTTATAACAAAACCTGCACCATCACTGTCCGTCAGAATTAATATACCCCTTGTTTCGGCAAGACGTCTGATAAGAAGCTGTTTTTCCTTATTTTTAAATACCCCGAAGCCGTCAGTCGTTACAATAAGACCGTCTATGAAATTTGAAAGCCTTATTTTATCATATTTCCCCTCGACAATAACCGCTTCTCTTACCTTTATCATACTCTACCGCCCCTCTTGACCGCAAGCAGAAGCTTTGCAGTCAATACTTCTATAACGATCCTTGAGTCCGCCCTCGTGCTTTTCAGCTTTATATCAGCTTCAAGTATGGCTTCAAATATTTCTCTGAGCGACTCCTTTGAATACCTTGCGGCAGCTGTACCTGCCCTTTTTAAGAGGAAGCTTCTTCTTCCGTAATTAAAATCTTCGGCAACATCGTTAATACTCTTACCCGCCTCTGCTGCCGCTTTCATGCGGTACATATCAATAAATGATGAACTGAGAATTGATAAAATCATCTCGGGAGGCTGATTTTGTTCAAAAAGGAGATCAAGCTGTCTGTATGCCGCATTAAAATCATTCCTTGCTATACAGTCGGATAATGCATATATATTCGATTCTGTATTTCTGATGCAAAGCTTTCTTATTATCTCCCCGGTTATCTCTCCGCCGTTCGCATAGGCACAAAGCTTATCCGTTTCATTTTTTAACGTATTAAGGTCATTTCCGACGCAGGATATTATTTCATATGCATTATTACGGTCTATTCTGCATCCGCACTTTTCACACCATGAAATTATTTTGCCCCGGAGTGCCGTTTCGTCAAGCTTTTTCAGTTCAAGTGTATTTCCCGCCTTTTCCGAAAATGTAATGAACTTTGAAAGCTTACTGCTCTTTTTCTTATTATCCGGAATAAGTGTAGGCATGGAAAACACAAGCACGGTTGAAGGTGCTATATCAGAGCAAAAGGCTTCAAGCTGTTTATAATCACCATCGGATAAGGAATTTATGTTATAATCCGTTACGCACACACATTTTCTTTCCGTAAACATAGGGAGCTGTTCGGCGGCATCAAAAATATTTTCAAGCGGTGTTTCCGAATTGAACTTATACAAATCAAATTCAGACGCTTCCTTTCCTACTGCCGCAGAAATTAATGCATCCGTATATTTACGGACAAGGTATTTTTCATCTCCGTATATCACATATAAATTATTCAGTTTATCAGAAGAAAGCTCCTTACGGAAGCTTTGCTCATTCAGCTTAGCCAATATCCTTCCCTCCTTATATTCACATCTCCGCTATTATAGACTCTTACGGCTAAATTTCCGCAGCCTGCCGTATAGTAAATATTTCCGACGTTATTTTCTTCGTAAACAGCGACGGCTTTTTCTGTATTTTCCGCCGTATCGGAAATAATTATATTTTCCGCATTGACAAGCTGTGCGTTCTGTGCTGCACCATCCACTGTCAGATAATCAACATCGAGCCACTGTTCCGGCAGGAAACTGCAATCCGTGTCATTACTGCATATAAGAAAATCACAGCCATATAATTCAAAATACAAAGCACAACATTTTTCCGTATTGTATATATGAATATCAATATTATCTATGTGTACGGTTTCGATTATATCATTATCGGTGCTTCCGCAGATTATCTCGGGACAATCCCCGGAAAGACGGTAAACACTTTCCGTCAGTTTTTCTTTATCATATACATGGACAGTATTGATATCATATCTTTCGAGTATATTACGGGCATAACCTCCCGTATCCGCAGCATTTCCGCTTATAAGCATATAATCTACGCTGCCCGCTATACTGTCGTCAAGATAATTTTCCATATTATATGATTTGTCATAGCTGCCGCCGCAAAACAGTATTGATGTATTTTCATTATCGGACATAAGCACGGTAAGACCTTCTCCGCAGTCTGCAATACTCAGCTTTATACTGTCCTGTTTTATTATCCTTTCCGCTATAAAGCCTGCCGCAAAAATCAATATTACACAACCCGCATACAAAGCGGCAAGTATATGCCTCTTGCCTCTGTACAGCGACAAAAACACAACGAGGAGAATTACAGAAGCTATTATACATATCGGCACATATTCATTCGTAAGCTTTATCACCGAAAAAGGCAGCGATGAAATATATCCGGCAACACCTGTTATGTAATTTGTAAGCAATCCGCTGACGGCAACAAAAGGCATTTCAAGGAACGTTAAAATTACGCTTATCCTCAAAAATACCATTATCATCGCAGTAAAGATAAGTAAGGATGCAGCAGGACCTGCTAAAATATTTGTAATAAGCGTATACGGAGCAAAGCTTTTGAAATACACAAGCAGTATCGGAACAGAAAGAGCCATTGCACTAAGACTTGTTGATATAATTGATATCAGACCGCACAGCGGTGTTTTTACAACAAGCAAAAAACCGTAAGCAGTCCCTGTCCTTATCTCCTCCTTGGGATATATACGATTACGCACAAAGGAATTAATTTTTCCGCCCAACAATACTATACCGAGTGTTGCCGAAAACGAAAGTAAAAAACCGATATCAACAGCGGTATACGGATTGATGAAACAGATGATAAGAGCGGCAAGACCGAGGGAGTTAAGCGAATCTGCTTTTTCCGTAATCGACCTTCCGAAAAGAAATAAAATCTGCATAACGCCCGCTCTTAAAATCGGCGGCGTAAAGCCCACTACTGCCATATATAAAAATACAAATGCCGCACAAATAAAGGCTGCCGCTCTTTTTCTTCCCATACAGATAAATGTAAGAAAAAGCATCATAAGCTGTGTTATTACCGAAAGATGGAAACCCGATACCACAATGATATGTGATATACCCGAATCACGGAAAGCATCCGTGTCGGCATCGGACAATCTGCTTTTATCCGCAAGGAGTACCGCACTGATAAATGCTGCCTGCTCCTTGGGAAGCTGAGCATTTACTGTATCAAGCATATATTTTCTTATGCACAGCGGATAATAATACAGCGGCTTATTTTCATTTTCCGTTATTTTTATTTCCTTATAGATATCAATATTGCCGGTCAGATAATTTCCCCTTGAAATATTATAATATTTATAAGAATCCTCTGATTGTGTGTAAATATTTACTGTCGCCGTAACCGTATCATACATATCCGCACGAAGTGCCTTTTGAGATGACAGAAGTATTTTTGTATGCTGAACCGCACCGGGTAAATCAATTTGTGAAGTTTCGATTTTATAATAGGTTCTTCCGTCATGCTCATACGGGAGATCACATATTTCTCCTGTTATAACCGCCGTTTTGCCGTACAGTTCTTCCGTAGGTCTGACATATACGGCATTAAAACACATAAGCCATACGAGTGCCGCAGCGGACGTTATACATACGGCAGGAAAAATAACATTCTTCCTTGTTTTCCGTAATTTCAGGAATATAGCCGCAAGGCATACAAAAACGGCAATAAATACCGCAAGCTTATCAAGACCGAGGAAAAAAGAAACGACAACAACCGCAAGATATGTAAAGCCTATCACTGCAAGAGGTCGTTTCATTTTTTCTTCCTCCAAATTTATAATTATCTGTTATGAAATTCTTTCATTTCCATATTTGTAAATCTGTGAATCATTTCCCTGTACAGTGTCTCTGTCATATCCGGATCGGCGCCGTATTCTTCCGCTTTTTCACGGACATTTTTAATTACCGCCTCGACTCTTGAGGAATCCTTTACTCCCTCCTCGGATTTTTTAAATCGCGATGCCTGAAGGACAAATGTTCCTCTCTCCGCTATAAGTCTGATAATATCATTATCAATTCTGTCTATATTGCTCCTAACCTCTTCAAGGCTTTCACATTTCTTTACGTTCATTTCAAAACTCCCTAAATCAAATTTTTTCAGCACATAGTAACATTAAGCTTTTTTCCGCCGAGAATATGGAAATGCAGGTGAAATACTGTCTGCCCTGCATCTGCTCCGCAATTTGATACAACACGATATCCGCTTTCCGATATACCCAGTTCCTTTGCAAGCTTAGCGGCAACCTCATAAATATGTGCAATAACCGCACTGTTCTCCTCAGTAACTTCATTAACAGAAGAAATATGCTGTTTCGGAACTATAAGAACATGAACAGGTGCCATAGGATTTATGTCCTTGAATGCATAAACCGTTTCATCCTCATAAACCTTTGTTGAGGGAATTTCCCCTTTGATAATACTGCAAAATAAACAATCCATAATAAAAATCCTCCTTTTAATTTTGATTAAGCAGTTCTTCTGCATAATCAAGTGTTGTTTGTGTTATCTCAACTCCTCCGATTATACGGGCAAGTTCATACTTTCTGCCGTCATGGTCGAGAGGAGTGACTTTCGTATAGGTTTTGCCGTCAGATACACTTTTGGCTATTTTGAAATGACTGTCGGCAAGTGCGGCAATCTGTGCAAGGTGTGTAACACAAAGCACCTGTCTGCTTTTTGAAACCTCTTTAAGCTTGAAGCCTACCTTCTGTGCTGCACTTCCGCTGATACCCGTATCCACCTCGTCAAAAATAAGTGTATCTATATTATCCTTATCGGCAAGAACATTCTTTATCGCAAGCATCATTCTTGAAAGCTCGCCGCCCGAGGCAATCTTTGCGGCAGGTTTAGGCTGTTCTCCGGGGTTTGTGGAAATAAGTATTTCAATATCATCACAGCCGTTTGAATTAAGCTCGCATTTATCCTGTTTTATAACAAGCTCAACATTCGGCATATCAAGATAGGTCATCTCATTTTTAACCGAGGATGTAAACATACGGGAAATTTCCCTACGCTTTTCCGATATACTTTTTGCAAGTGCTTCCGCTTTATTTCTTGCCTCTATGCATGATTTTTTCAGTTCGTCCCTGTTTTCATCAAATTTTTTCAGATATTCAAGCTCCTTTTTGGCATTTTCAAGAAAATCAAGCATTTCTTCTATGGTCGTACCGTATTTCTTTCCGAGTCTGTATATGAGGTCAAGTCTGTCCTCTATTTCGTCAAGGTTTTCCGTTTCCGTATCGGACTCCTCAAATAAATCCGTCAATTCATCACGGCAATCCTCAAGCTCATATATTGCACTCTGAAGTCTTGACGCTATACCCTCGACATCCGTCATATAATCCGATATATTTTCAAGACTGTCACAGGCCATTTCAAGAAGTCTTACTGCTCCGTCGCTTTCCTCACCGCCGCTGAGATATTCATGTGCTTCGTTCAGTGCGGAGGCAATCCTCTCTTTATTTTCAATTATACGTTTTTTCTCTGTAAGCTCCTCATATTCACCTATATAAAAATCAGCTTCTTCAAGCTCCTCAACCTGATATCTTAACAAATCAAGCTTTCTTGCTCTTTCGCTTTCGTCCGTCACTGCTTTATTCAGTTCATTTCTGAGATGTGTATACTCTCTGTATGCCGTGCGGTATTCTTCAAGTTCCTCATCAAATGAACCCAATTTGTCTATATATGTAATATGCATTTCCGGCGACATAAGCTCATAGCTTGCGTGCTGACCGTGAATATCTATAAGATATTTTCCAAGCTCTTTCAGAACGCTTACAGTGGTCGGTCTGCCGTTTATGCGGCATTTTCCCTTTCCGCTGAGTGTAAGCTCACGCTGTATCATTACCGAGCCGTCCTCTTCAAGTGAAAAACCGAAACTCTCAAGTGCATTGGCTGTTCTCTCGGAAAGCTCCGTAAATTCGGCACTTACAAATGCACTTTCCGCACCGTTTCTTATAAGATCTTTTGAAGTACGGTTTCCCAAAATTGCATTTATCGAATCTATCACTATAGATTTACCCGCACCCGTTTCACCTGTAAGGACATTAAGCCCTCTTGTAAAATCTATTGAGGTTTTCTCTATTACCGCTATATTTTCAATATAAAGATTTTTCAGCATATACAAAACTCCCGGATTTCAAAGCCGTTTTACGGCAGACTATTGACAATAGGTTACTGATTATTTCTTGTATTTATAAGTTCTCTCAGTTCCGATACAAGTGCCGCAGCCGCCGCATCTGTTCTTGTTGCAACAAATATTGTATCATCTCCTGCTATTGAACCCATAACTCCTGCACGCTGCATAGAGTCAAGAGCCGCACATACAGCTTGTGCCATACCACTGTGTGTCTTTATTACTGCAAGAGAATGGGAATACTCTACACCTGTTACGGCTGTTGAAAACAAATAAGAATGTGACTCTTCATCCTCTCCTGTGGAAGTATCATAGGCATATTTATATTTACCGTCCGCATCAAGAACCTTGATAAGTCTTAATTCCTTAATGTCCCTTGAAACAGTCGCCTGAGTTACATTATATCCGTCACGCCTCAGCATTTCAAGAAGCTCCGTCTGCGTTTCTATGCTGTTGTTTTTTATAAGCTCAAGAATTCTTGTCTGCCTATGCGTTTTCATTTATAATCACTCTTTTCCGCAAATTTATCATTCAGAACCCTGTAGAATGATCTGTCCTTAAGGTTAATAAATTCCGCTTCAAGGTCGGATGATGTAACGGATACGGAATCATTCTTTTTTATTATAACCGTCTTGGCACCGTCAATTGTCAAAAATACCTCGGTTTCATCATCGCATGATGCTGTAATTACAAGTTCCGAAGAATGACTGAATATAACAGACCTTGCAAAAATCGAATGTGGACATATCGGCGTCATTACTATACATTTCATAGTCGGCTCAACCACGGGACCTCCCGCCGCAAGCGAATATGCACTTGAACCGGTAGGTGTTGAAACAATAAGACCGTCTGCTCTGTAATGACATATATAATCCCTGTCAAGTGAAACTTCTATATCTATAAGCCTTGATAATGATCCTCTTGAAATAACCGCATCATTTATTGAATAAAACTCGGTTACTCCGTCTGCATTTTTATGGATCACTCTGAGCATCATTCGCTTTTCGGTTGAATATTCCCCTGTTTTCAGCTTTCTCAACATATGAAGTTCATCAGGCTCAAGACCGGCAACATAACCGAGCCTGCCCATATTTATTCCTAACAACGGCTTATGAAGCGGTGCCGCATGACGTGCCGCGTGTATAATTGTTCCATCGCCGCCAATTGTAAGAACGATCTCCGCCGCACCGATAAGTTCATCTGTCGTATCGTAATATTCTATATTATCATATCTGTAGCTTTTACGAAGATTAGTATGCATAAAAATATTCATTCCAATCTTCCGCAATATTTCTATAATTTCAAGAGAAGTTTCATATGCTCCCTTTTTTGTCAGATTCGGTATAAGAGCTACATTATTGATGTTATACATTTTGCTTTACATCTCCGGTGTATCATTTATCAAGCTGTGCATGAGATTTCCCCACAAGTCCCTGTATATCAAAATTTCCTAATGATACAGGATTATCCGACTTTTGGATATACATAAGATATTCAATATTTCCCTCCGGTCCTTTTATCGGAGAAAAATCCAAGCCGAGTACGCTGTATCCGTTTTCAAGGCAGAAATTATATATTTTTTCTATTACTTCAATATGGATATTTTTATCTCTTACAACTCCGTTTTTTCCTACCTTCCCGCGTCCCGCTTCAAATTGAGGCTTGATAAGGCAGACAGCCCGGGCATCGTCCTTTAAAAGGAGTCTTACCGCCGGCAATACAAGCGTGAGTGAAATAAAACACACATCTACACTAAAAAAATCTATTTTATCCGTCACCTGTTCATTTGTTATATATCTTATATTTGTTCTTTCAAGATTGACCACCCTGCTGTCATTTCTTAGCTTCCAGTCAAGCTGCCCGTAACCGACATCTATCGAATATACCTTTTTTGCTCCGTTTTGCAGCATACAATCGGTAAAACCGCCTGTGGATGCTCCTATATCCATGGTTATTTTATCGTTCAGATTCAGAGAAAAGGCTGTCATAGCCTTTTCAAGCTTAAGCCCTCCGCGGCTTACATATTTAGGTTTATTACCCCTGAGTTCAATCTTTACGCTTTCGGGATAGGTCGTGCCGGGCTTATCTGATTTCTGATTGTCGGCATAAATAATTCCTGCCATTATAAGAGCCTTCGCCTTTTCTCTGCTTTCGGCAAGACCTCTTTCATAGACCAATACATCAAGTCTTTTTTTATCCGACACTTACATTTCACCCCTCATTAAAACTATGAAAATATCAATCCGTACTATTCAGTACGGTTTTTTCTATTCCCCCGGCATCAAGTCCGAGCTTGGCGAGTGAGGAATCGACTTTTGCCTGCTTTACAAAATCCTCTATAGCGACAAGCTTGTACTTTCCCCTGAAGTTCTTCTGATACATAAGAAAACCAAAGCTTTCTCCCACACCTCCGGTTTTTATTCCCTCTTCAAAGAAATACACTTCTTTAAAATTCATTGCTCCGGAAACGGCATTATCACTTATCGGTTTTATTTTGTTAAGCTTTAAAACACATACATCCATGCCCTTTGCTCCGAGATTTTTTGCAGCCTCACAGGCATAGGAAAAAATTCTTCCGTAGGTCACTATGAGTTTACGGGATTTTTTATTTCCGACAAAACAATAATCACTGCCGTCATATTCATATTCCTCCGGAAGATAAAGCTCCCCTCCCCTCGGATATCTTACCACCGCAATGTTCGGAGTATTATATATCGCACTGTGCAGCATTTCTCTCAGCTCCGAAAATGATGCCGGTGCAAAAATCGTAATATTCGGAATTGTATTGAGGAAGGCAACATCAAATATACCCTGATGCGTTTCTCCGTCCTCTCCAACAACACCTGCCCTGTCAACCGCAAGAACTATATGAAGCTTTTGAAGTGCGGCATCATGCAGTATCTGATCATAGCTTCTTTGAAGAAATGTAGAATACACCGCAAAAACAGGTATCATTTCTCCTGCCGCAAGACCTGATGCAAAGGTTACTGCGTGTTCCTCTGCTATACCTACATCAAAAAACCTGTTTTTATATTTCTGTGAAAAATCACTGAGTCCTGTTCCCATAGCCATTGCTGCGGTTATTGCACATATTCTCTTATCTTTTTCGGCAGTTTCACACATTAATTCTCCGAAAACATCAGAATAACCCTTTGTTGAGCTTTTAGGTTCACCTGTTTCCATATCAAATGCGGAGATACCATGATAATTCTTAGGATTCTTTTCCGCAAATTCATACCCTTTGCCTTTTATGGTACACACATGAAGAAATACCGCACCCTTTGAATATTTTGCAGCTCTGAGTGCAGACTGAAGTTGTTGTATATCATGTCCGTTAAGAGGACCGTAATAGTTAAATCCCAGTTGCTCAAACATTGTTTTTCTGTTTCCGAAAAGATTTATCTTTAACCAATTCTTTATATTTCTTATCGAATTTGTAATTGCTCTGCCTACTCCGTTAAATCTGTCAAGCCTGCTATGAACTCTTGTCTTTGCTCTTATATACGATGGCTGTATCCTCAATTTTGTAAGATACCGTGCCATTGAACCTACATTCTTTGAAATCGACATCTTATTATCATTTAAAATAACAATAAGTCTTTCTTTGGAACGCCCTGCACAATTAAGTCCCTCAAAGGACAATCCGCCTGTTAAAGCTCCGTCACCGATCACGGCAATAGTATAATTTTTTCCGTCATTAAGTCTGTCCGCACAAGCTATACCGAATGCTGCCGAAACGGATGTACTGCTGTGTCCGGTGTCAAATGCATCATATATACTTTCATTTCTTTTGGGAAATCCCGAAATTCCGTCTTCTGTTCTTATCGTCCCGAGAGTATCATTTCTCCCCGTCAGCAGCTTATGAGCATAGCTCTGATGACCTACATCCCAGACTATCTTGTCATTCGGCAGGTCAAACACAGTATGAAGGGCTATTGTCAATTCAACAACTCCGAGATTTGACGCAAGGTGTCCTCCGTTTTCAGAAACCGTATCTATTATCTTAGTTCTTATTTCCTCTGCAAGGGTATTCAGTTCTTCAGCAGACAGCTTTTTGAGGTCGGACGGCGATTTTATACCGCTTAAAATGCTGTTGTCTGTCATATTCTTAATCTCCAATACAATTACCATGATCTTATCATGCAGCTTCGTAAGCAATACATATTACCACGGCATTATGTACAGTGTATATCCGCAGTGCAGCCATACACATCAACTTTGTACTTTTTGTCCGTCCGGCACCCCCATATCATAATACCGAATGCAGAACGGACTTAAATATGATAATTATAACACATACGGACAAAATTTTCAATCACTTTTCTCTATTTAACAAATAAACAGCAAAATTCTTTAGCTGTTCTGCCGAACCTCCGAATATTTCAAGTGCTGAAAGTGCCTTATTTGTCAATTCCTCTGCAAGTCTGCGACATTCCTCTAAGCCGAGAAGTGCCGCATATGTGGATTTTTCATTCTCATTATCACTTCCCACAGGCTTACCGAGTTCCTCGGTTGTCGATGTGACATCGAGCATATCATCTATTATTTGAAAGGCAAGACCGATATCCGAAGCATATTCACAGGCCGCCTCAAACTGCTCCTCTGTTGCACCGGCAGATATACAGCCAAGCTTTGCCGCTGCTATCATAAGTGCTCCGGTTTTTTTATTATCCATAACCTTAAGATGCTCAACATCTACGCCTTTGCCCTCGCTTTCAAGATCTATCATCTGTCCTCCGAGCATACCGTTTACTCCCGCACATTCAGAAAGGACTTTGACAGCCTTTGCACATTTTTCATATCCGTTAAGCCTTACAGCCTCATCCGAAACCAAAACCCCGAATGCATGGGTAAGAAGTCCGTTTCCCGCAAGCAGTGCGGTCGCCTCTCCGTATACTTTATGGTTTGTAGGTTTTCCCCTGCGAAGGTCATCATTATCCATACACGGAAGATCATCATGTATCAAAGAATATGTATGTATCATTTCGAGTGCACAGGCAAACGGCATAGCGGCTTCTTCACTTCCGCCGCAAAGCTTTGCAAAATCAACAGTCAGCATAGGACGTACTCTCTTGCCGCCCGCCATAAGGCTGTATTCCATTGACGAAACCAGTCTTTGTATATCCTCATTGTCCGTTTCGGGTAAATACGAAACAAGCTTTTTCTCAACTGTATCAGTAAATTCCGACATTATATTTCCTCCTGTTCAAGCTCCGATATATCTGTTATTTTCTGCTCGGCATCTTTAAGTACCTTATAGCAGTCCGCCGAAAGCCTTGTTCCCTCTTCAAAAAGCTTAATAGACTCCTCAAGCGAAAGCTCTCCTCCTTCAAGCTTTTCTACAATCTCCTCAAGCCTGTTTACTGCCCGCTCGTAATTAAATTCAGACATTACTATCATTCCTTCCCGTTACCGTGCAATCTGCACTTCCGTCATAAAATCTGATATTGATTTTATCTCCCTCTGTTATCTGATTTACAGAATTTATTATTTTACCATTTTCGGATGCCACCGAATATCCTCTTGCCAATACCCTAAGCGGACTTAATGTATCGAGCTTCGCTGCAACAGATGAAAATTTCCTTTGCTTATCCGAAAGATAAACCCTGTATAATGACCTCATGTGCGAAACTATATTATCAAGCTGTCTGCTTTTTTCGGACGTCAACTCATACGGATATCTCATAATCCTCGATTTTGCCAGCATATCAAGCCTGTTTCTTTCTGTCATAATACCCCTTTTGAATACGGAAATTATCTTTTCGTGATAATATTTTATCTCCTCCGACATCTCACCCTCCTCGGGTGAAACCATTTCAGCCGCAGCCGTTGGTGTAGCAGCCGCAGCGTCAGCGGCAAAATCACACAGTGTTGTATCCGTCTGATGACCGACACCCGATACTATCGGTATCTCACAGTTATATATTGCACGGATCAGTCCCTCGTCATTAAAGGCTGATAAATCCTCCGCCGAGCCTCCTCCTCTACCTATTATTATCACATCCGCACATTTCATACTGTCAAAACGCTTTACAGCTGCGGTAAGCTCGGATGCGGCATTTATTCCCTGAACATGAACAGGACATAAAATTATCTCTCCTATAGGGTATCTTCTTGCAAGTGTCTTGCATATATCCTTAATCGCCGCACCTGTATCCGAGGTAATTACTCCTATCCTCTCAGGATATTGCGGCAGCGGCTTTTTATGTTCCGGAGAAAACAATCCCTCTTTTTCAAGTCTTTTTTTAAGCACATCAAAAGCTATGCTTAACTCTCCCTGTCCGACAGGCCGCATATCCTCAATATAGAATTGATATTGTCCCGTCTTTGTATATAAAGCCGCTCTGCCTCTTACAATTACCTCCATACCGTTTTCAGGCACGAACTTAAGCCTTGAGGCATATTGCGAAAACATAACGGCACTTATACTGCTTTCCTCATCCTTAAGTGTCATATATCTGTGTCCGGACTGATAATGATTTTTATAATTTGATATCTCGGCAGACATTATTATATTTCTGAGGTGCGTGTCATCATCCAAAATTGATTTTACATAGGTATTAAGTCCCGAAACCGTCAGCAGCGGCATAAGCATCATCTCTTTTAATCAAATTTTATCTGTGCATCCTGCACATCGGGCAGATCAATCCCGAGGTGCAGACAGCCTGCACGGGTTATACAGCGTCCCCTCGGAGTCCTGTTTAAAAATCCTATCTGCATAAGATACGGCTCTATTACATCCTCTATTGTAACAGCTTCCTCACCTATTGCGGCGGCAAGCGTTTCAAGTCCGACAGGGCCGCCCTTATAAAACTTTACTATCGCATTAAGCATACGTCTGTCATTTGAATCAAGTCCAAGCTCGTCTATCTCCAGTCTTTCAAGTGCTATCCGGGCTGTTTTCAATGTTATCACACCGTCTGACATCACCTGTGCAAAATCACGCACTCTTTTAAGCAGCCTGTTTGCAATTCTCGGTGTCCCTCTTGAGCGTGAGGCTATCTCCAATGCTCCGTCAGGCTCTATCGGTATATTCAGTATAGAAGCACTTCTGTTTACTATCATTGCAAGCTCTTCCGGAGTGTACAGTTCAAGTCGCAGAGAAACGCCAAATCTGTCACGCAGCGGTGCTGTGAGCTGACCTGCCCTTGTTGTAGCTCCCACAAGTGTAAAATGCGGAAGCGGAAGATGATAAGCTGCCGCCATTTGCCCCTTTCCCGTTACTATATCAATAGCAAAATCCTCCATTGCCGGATAAAGTACTTCCTCCACCGCACGTGATATCCGATGTATTTCATCTATGAAAAGCACATCACCCTCATTAAGGTTTGTAAGCATTGCCGCAAGATCGCCCGGCTTTTCTATTGCGGGGCCGGAAGTAATTCGCAAATTTACACCCATTTCATTTGCTATTATTCCCGAAAGCGTTGTTTTTCCCAGTCCGGGAGGACCGTACAAAAGTACGTGGTCGAGTGATTCTCCCCTTTGTTTTGCCGCTTCAATGAAAACCGCAAGATTTTGTTTTACTTTATCCTGCCCTATATAATCATCAAGCGTTCTTGGTCTTAGAGGATTATCATCTCCGTTTTCTCCCATTATTTCCGTTGGGGAAACTATTCTGTTTTCAAAATCAAAATCTTCCATTAGCTTTCCTCACTGTTTTATTTTTTACCTATAGCCTTTAGTGTTTCAGATATTATTCGCTCAACGGGCAGATTCGGGTCTATATCCCCCATAAACGGAGTAACCTCATCGGGTGAATATCCGAGTACGGCAAGTGCCCCGAGTGCCTTTGAGATATTTCCCCCGGATATTACGGTTGACAACCCCTCTTTTGATGTCATATCCGCACCGACTTCCGGCGAAATATTTTTTACTTTATCTTTAAGCTCAAGCACTATCCTCTGTGCTATCTTATTGCCTACTCCGCTTGCCTTTGTGAGTTTTTTACTGTCACCCGAAGAAACCGAAACCGCTATCTGTTCGGGAGTAAATTCCGAAAGCAGTGCTATTGCAACTTTTGCACCGACTCCGCTTACCGCTGTCAGCAGCTTAAAGCAATTGAGTTCACTTTGCTCGGCAAAACCGCATAGCTCCACCGCATCCTCCCTGACTATCATATGTGTATAAACCATAGCCTTTTCGCCCGTTCTCGGCAGTACTCTCATTGTATTCATCGTGGTAAGGCACTTATAGCCTACCCCGCCGCATTCTATCACTACAATATTAGGCTCCGTATGTATTATCGTTCCGTTAAGACTGTATATCATTCTGTTTCTCCCCTGTTATTTCTGTCCATGAAATTCCTTTTCAACAAATCCAAGTTCCTGCTTACCCACAAAGTCCTTTCCCTCAAAATCCATTCTTATCACATATGGCATATAATCTATTATTCTCATAAAACCGTCAAGACCAAAGGAATTATCATAGTGATTTATTATCAGGCTCAACGCCGTACCATGCGTCCCGATAAGCACGGATTTATCACTGTACTTTCTTAATATATCATTAACAGCGGCAATATTCCTTTTTTGGCAGTCGCCAAGACATTCACCGCCCTCCTCACAATACGAAAAGTCCGACCAGCGTTTTCTGAAAAGCTCATGATTATTTCCCGCCTGTCCCTTATCACGTTCACGCAAGCGTATATCCGTAAAAATATCAAGTTTATGTTCCTCGGCACACGGTCTTATTGTTTCAATACTTCTTCGGTACGGACTTGAAATCGCCGCGTCAAGCCTTATATCCGAAAGCAGTTCTGCCGCCTTAAGTCTGTCAATTATCCCCTCAGCGGATAATCCGTATGTACTGTCCTCTCCTGTCCTGTAATCCGGCTGTGCATGGCGGACAAAATATATATGAGTCATAATCCCATTCCCTACCTTATTTCAAGTATATCCGAAAGCTCCTTGCTTTTCTTCGGTCTTGGCGTGTAGGCGGATTTTCCTACGGGTATGACACCCATAAGCCTATAACTCGGATTCATCCCCAATACCTCGTTTATATTCCCCTCGGAAACAATCGGGTCGCTCATCCAACAGGCACCATAACCGAGGGAATGTATCGTAAGCAGCATATTTTCAACGGCAGCCCCTACGGAAAGTACATCAGGCTCACCAATCATTCTGAGCATTTCCCTGCTGTCATATCCCTTTGAGGCATATACATCCACTGCCTGCTTCTGATAATATTCCATATCGGTAAGATATACAAAAATTACAAGCGGTGCCTTTTTAAAAAACGTTGACTGTTTTTTCCTCAACGCCGTATATTCCGCTTCGGCTTCGGAATAAAAATCATCTATGCCCTTTTCAACAGCATCGGCTGTTTTTTCGATAAGCTCCTTATTCCTCACGGCAACAAAATAAAAGCTCTGACAATTACAGGCACTCGGCGACAAAAGAGCGGAGCTTACAATTTTATTTATATCCTCCTCGGGTACGGGTTCATCCGTAAATTTACGTATGCTTCTTCTTGTATTCATAACCTCGGATATATTATCCATATATTATCCTCTCCTGTTAATAATATTTCTGAGCCTTGTACCCGAGCTTTGCACATGACATATTGCCATTGCAAGTGCATCGGCGGTATCATCCGGTTTAGGAACACTTTCAAGCTTGAGAAGCCTGCGTGTCATTTCCATAACTTGAGGTTTTTTAGCCTGACCGTACCCTGTCACGGCAAGTTTTACCTGCAAGGGCGTATATTCGCTTATCGGGATATTATTCATCTGAGCAGCAAGCAGAATAACACCTCGTGCCTCGGCAACGGCAATTCCCGTTTTTTGATTATTATGAAAATATAATCTTTCAATAGCCATTTCATCCGGATCATTTTTTATTATTACCGAAACAAGTTCATTATATATATATTGAAGTCTTTTCGGAAATTCCGTATCCGCCTGTGTTGTTATTGCTCCGTAATCAAGCGGAAAATACTTTCCTCCGCTGTATTCTATGACCCCGTAGCCGACAATGGCATATCCCGGATCAATCCCCAATATCTTCATAAAATTTTTCATTCCCCGACAAAGCATATAATACAGATATAATACCATATTTTTATAATTTTATCAACCGTAACCGAACAAAAAGAAGCTGCCGCACTAATTGCACAGCAGCTCCGATTTTCACGGTCTGTAAAACCATGGTACGGTTTTCCATAATAATATTTTATTTCTCAAAGTCGGTGTCGTATATCTCGAAAAATCCAAATATCTGTCATATCCCTTGTTTTTCATAAGCTTTTTTATAGATGAGGCACTGAATCCCTCCGATAATAGCTTATCAACACATTTCATGACAACAGACGGCAGCTTCTCATATTCAAAAGCTTCAAGCAGTACCTTATCATCTTTTTGATATTCCCTCGCCGCAGAAAACACCCTTATCATCGCTTCAAGCCTCTCAAAACAATTATTCCCTGCATCCGAACCGGCATCCTTTACCGCTTCATTCGTGTAATCCCTTTCGGGCTTTATATCTGAAAATGCCACCTTTGGCGAACGCAAAAGCACATTGTATATAAATGCCTCCGCATAGCCTATCCGACAATCCTCATAAAACGACACACCATTATCTATCAGAAAATTCCTGTTAAACATAACAGCCGTAAAATCCATTGTAATCGAAGAACGTATAAGAGCGACAGATATATCCGTTCCGGTCACTCCGTCGGAAATAAGTATTCTGTTTCCCTCATTTGTTTCGGGGGCGGCAAATATAAAATCCGCATTCCTCTCCACAGCAAGGGAATAATATTCAGAAATGTAATTCTTATAAAGCCTTGACGGATATACAAAAGTAATATATTTTCCGCTCGCCCTATAAATTCCGGTATTCAGAGCAGAGCTTACCGTTCCCCCTCCGCTTTGTATAACATAGCCCGACAGGCTTTTTTTCTTTATCATGTTCAAAGCTTCAAGTATTCCGCCATCCGTGGAATTCATATCTATAACAATAAATTCCATCCTGATATTCTCATTTTCCGAAGATAACTTATCAATAATTTCAGACGTTTTCTTCTTATTGTTCTTTGAGGGTATTATAACCGATATATCAGCTTTTGCCATAAAATTACAGCTCCAAATTCATTTGTATTTATTATAGCACAATTCACTTAAAAAATCGGTAAAATCAAATATAGAATTTTAATAATTTTCTTAAGCTATATTTGTCTGTTTTGCACAATCATTCATTAAGTTCTTTTTTTATTACTTCCGCCGTTTCGTTTGCAAGCCTTTCTATTTCCGCCTTATCCTTACCCTCAAGCATTACACGCACAAGAGGCTCTGTTCCCGACATACGCACAAGTATTCTGCCGTTTTCCCCAAGGGTCTTCTCTACCTCATTTATCTTTCCGGCTATGACGGCATTATCACCGAACGCAAGCTTTCCCTCGGGTGTAACCTTAACATTGACAAGCACCTGCGGATACTTCGTCATAAGTGTAGAAATACTCGAAAGCTTTGCATTTCTGCGATTTATCAGGCTGAGAAGCTGTACGGCTGTAAGCTGACCGTCACCTGTAGTTGCATAATCAAGAAATATCACATGACCTGACTGCTCTCCGCCGAAATTATATCCCTCTTTCAGCATCCTCTCAAGAACATATCTGTCACCTACATCGGTTACGTCAAAATTAAGATTATTATCCTTGCAGAAAATTCCGAAACCCATATTTGACATAACCGTTCCTACTGCGGTTCTCTTATTGAGCCTATTGCGTGAAGCAAGATCCAAGGCACATATAGCCATAATGAAATCACCGTCAACTATCTCTCCGTTTTCGTCAACTGCAAGACACCTGTCGGCGTCTCCGTCAAAGGCTATGCCGAGGTCAAGTTTATTTTCCACAACATAGCTCCGGAGCCTTTCCATATGCGTTGAACCGCATTTATCATTTATATTTATTCCGTCAGGCTTATCCGAAAGCATACTGCATTTTGCTCCAAGTTTTGTAAACAGCTTTTCCGCTGTCACAGACGAGGATCCGTTTGAGCAGTCTATTGCAATATTCATCCCATCAAGGCGATAATCAACTGTTGAAATTATGTGGTCAATATAATCATCAACAGCAGTATCGGAATGTGTGACTCTTCCGATTTCACTTCCCGCAGGCTGCACATAAGCTTTTTCATTGTCAAGTACAATTTTTTCAATTTCCTCCTCGAGTGCGTCGGGGAGCTTATAACCGTCAGAAGAAAAAAGCTTTATTCCGTTATATTCAAACGGATTATGTGACGCAGATATCATTATTCCCGCATCCGCATTATATTTCTTTACAAGATATGCCACTGTCGGTGTCGGTACCGCACCGAGAAGCACAACATCCGCACCGACCGAACAAAGTCCGGCAATCAGTGCTCCTTCAAGCATATCCGAAGATACTCTCGTATCCTTTCCTATCACAACCTTCGGGTGTTTTCCCGTTGTATTATCCGTAAGTACCATTGCAGCCGCTCTGCCTATATTCATTGACAGCTCTATTGTGAGTTCCGTATTTGCCACACCTCTGGCACCGTCCGTACCGAACAATCTGTTTTTATAGGTTACTTCCGCTGTTCTGTCCATAACTGATTCCCCTTTTAAATTCTCATATTCTATTATCAATTTTATGTTTACAATAACACAAAAATGCAGTTCCCGAGGCATTATCTGCCGAAAATTCGGGTTTTGCAAAATATGCACCAAGCTTTTTTTCAAAATTATTTTTTATTATGCCGTTTGACATAACCCCTCCCGAAAATACAACAGGCAAGCCTTTGTATTTTTCAAGAAGCCTAAGACACATTTCTTCTATTGTATTTTCTACATACTTAAGACATAATGCACTGATATATTCCTTTGTTCTGCCGTCATCATACGCTTTGCGGCAGATATTTTCTATACCTGAAAGACAGCAGTCCGTACCCTTTAGTGTAGCTTTCACATTCAGCTTTTCGGTATTTTCAAGTGCCAGACTTTCAAGCTCCCTTCCGCACGGGAAAGACAGACCGAGCATAACACCCACTCTGTCTATAAGCTGCCCCGCATTAAGGTCGAGGGTGCGTGCAGCTATCTCTGTATTTATTATTTTTTTCATATCGGGAGAAACCAGTATTGCCTCTGTCGTCCCTCCCGATACATGAAATGCAAGAAAACGCTCTTTCATAAGCTCCGTTTTGTCTGCCGAATATAATGCCGCGGCAATATGACCGCTTTGGTGCGAAAACCTATACAGCGGCACTCTCAGAACCGATGACAGAATTTCCGCACTGCTCAAACCAACGGTAAAGCAGGGCATATACGATCCCTCAACATCACGCGGGCGTGAGGACACTCCTATAGCCTCTATCTTTCCGTCAAAACCGCCAAGAAGCCGTGAGATAATTTCGGGAAGCTGCTGTACATGATGAAAGACAGCATCACTCTGACGTATTCCGCATTCACCCGATTTTACGGGCAAAAGCTTTTTACGAAAAAGCATTGAGCCGTCCTCACTGTTATAAAGTGATGCGGATGTCGTATAGTTACTTGTATCTATTCCGAGAAAATACGGCATTAATTCTCACCGCTTTTCGTTTCAATCTGCTTTGATACGGAACCGAGTACTCCGTTTACAAAGGAACCGTCAGAGGGTGTCGCATATTCCTTTGCAAGCTCTACAGCCTCATTAATTGAAACACCCACGGGAACATCCTCACGATAAAGCATTTCATAAACCGCTATTCGCAATATTGTAAGTGTTACCTTAGATATACGGTTTTTCTTCCAGCTTTTCAGGTTTGCTTCGATATAACCGTCAATTTCCGCAAGCTTTTCTTCTACTCCACTTACCAGTTCTCTTGTATATTTACCTATCTCGGCATCTCTTGCGTCCTTTGCATCCTCTATGATGATATCCATACTGTCCTTCTGAAAGAGCTGCTCAAACAAGAGGTAAAATGCCTGCTTTCTTTCTTCACGGCGACCGGATTTTCTTTTTACATTTTTAGAATTATCGCTCATAGCAATTTTCCTTTCATACGCATTATCCCTTATAGCTTACCTTATGAAATACTTTCTTACCCTTTTTAATCACTATATAACCCTTTGCGGCAAAATCATCGGCCGTAATTTCCGCCTTTTCATCCGTAACCTTTACATCATCCACGGCTATACCGTTCTGCTTTATAAGTCTGCGTGCCTCAGCTTTTGAGGGTACAAGCTTAACCGTAAACAGGAGATCTATAAGACCGATTTTTCCGTCTGTAAGATCGGCAGATGTAATTTCGCTTGACGGCATATCATCCGCATTTGTCTTAGCTGCAAAAAGTGACCTTGCTGTATTAAGTGCCTTTGTTGCTTCTTCTTCGCCATGAACAAGCTTAGTAAGCTCAAAAGCAAGTATTTCCTTTGCCTTATTAAGCTCACTGCCCTCCCATTTTTCCATTTCCTCTATTTCCTCAATCGGTACAAATGTAAGCATCTTCAGGCATTTTATTACCTCACTGTCACCGACATTTCTCCAATACTGGAAAAACTCATAGGGACTTGTCTTTTCGGAATCAAGCCATACCGCACCCTTTTCGGTTTTACCCATTTTCTTGCCCTCGGAATTGAGGAGAAGATTTATTGTCATTGCATATGAATCCTTGCCAAGCTTGCGGCGTATAAGCTCCGTACCGCCGAGCATATTGCTCCACTGATCGTCACCGCCGAATTGCAGGTTACAGCCATATCTTTTGAAAAGAGAATAAAAGTCATAGCTTTGCATTATCATATAGTTAAATTCAAGAAAGCTGAGTCCCCTCTCCATTCTCATCCTATAACATTCCGCAGTAAGCATACGGTTTACACTGAAACAAGCTCCAACCTCTCTGAGCAGATCAACATAGTTAAGCTCAAGAAGCCAATCCGCATTATTAACTATGAGTGCCTTATCATCGGAAAAGTCGATAAAGCGGCTCATCTGCTTTTTGAAACATTCGCAGTTATGCATTATATCCTCTTTGGTAAGCATTTTTCTCATATCCGTCTTACCCGTAGGATCACCTATAAGTCCTGTTCCGCCGCCGAGGAGTGCTATCGGTTTATTTCCCGCCATTTGCAGTCTTTTCATAAGGCAAAGTGCCATAAAGTGACCGACATGAAGACTGTCTGCCGTCGGGTCAAAGCCAATATAGAATACTGCCTTTCCCGAATTGATAAGCTCCCTTACTTTCTCCTCGTCTGTTGTTTGTGCAATCAGACCTCTTCTTTGAAGTTCCTCATATACTCCCATATATCCTCGTCCTTTCAGATTTTTCGGGGGAATAAAAAAAAAACACCCCCTGATTTAACAGAGGGCGATTATTACCGCTGTACCACCTCAATTTATCGCCGCCTCACGACAACGACCTTTACGGGTACATTTCATACCCCTGCACTTTAACGGGTGCAAATCGGATAAGGCTACTTAATAAAAATATTGTTGACCCACCGGCTCAAGGATGTATTTCTGCCGACTCTGACGAATATTTACACCAACCATATTCTCTCTGGGGACAGAACTTCGACATACTTCTTCCTGTCACAGCTGTTAGGAATAGTATAGCTGTTTTACAAATATTTGTCAACCCCTGCTGTTACATATTTCCGGTTTTGTCAAAATCTTTATTCTCATTGTAAAAGCGTACTCAATTTTCACAAGCACCGCAATTACTACATCCATTACAGCTTATTTTCATTCCGCAGCTCTCGCAGCGTTTCCGGAAGTGCGGCACATATAGTCTGTCCTCGGGGATCGGATATCCCCAATCATCATAAAGCTCAAAATGTATCGGCTTACCCCGGCAGCTCAATCCCGAAAGGTAAGCCTGCTGACTTTGCAGCCTGTTTCCCTCAATTTTATACATTCTTCCGTCTTTTATAAATCTTCGTCCGGTTCCGCAAAAGACAAAGGTAACATTATAATCTGCACATTCCTTACTGAGTGATTTTACCCATTCATAATTACACGGTCTTGCTCCGTCATAGTTTTCTCCGTCACAGAGTACCTGTTCAATCTGACCGTATTTAAGGTATTTTGAGATACTTACCGCACCGATAAACGGTGCACACATTATCCCCTTATGCCTGAACGGCAGTTCAAGAAGTATAGGTATTCTCTCGTCTGCTCTCCTCTGATTTTCCGCTGTTACATTAAAAAATATATTATCCCAGCCATCACCCCAGTTATACGGCAAATGCTCCGCAACTCTCTCCGGTCGTTTTGTAAGAAGAAAGAATTTCACATCTCTGCGTTGCCACATAATCTGCCATGCTTCATCTCTCCATGCATCAGCTTCCTCAAGGAAAAAATCGGATGTCATGCAAACTCTTATCATTTCCCCGCTTTTTATTTTATAATTACCGTTTCTATCCTTTTGCAGGGGGTATCTGAAATTGGTTTTTGTTTTGTAAATATCCGCACCGTTTTTATCCCTCATGCGGTCAAGAAAAAACATATAGCAGTTATCGCAGCCCTCGCTTTTTTTGCGGCAGCCGTGCCACGGGTTCCATATATCATGCACAATTTATCATCCCGATTTCTTTTTATTCTGCAAGCTGTAATTTGAGTATAATAAAATCCAAGAGATACCGCCGTAAGTATAGCAGTGTCCGGGAAGTCGTATAATTATGTACTCCCTGTCATTTACCTTGACAATTTCCATAGCTTACCCCCGGTATATGATCATACCGTTTTTCTTTAAAACATTATCAGCGTAATTTTTTGAATATATTATTTCACCCGATACGGATAAATCAGCATCATCTCCGGCATTAAGAGCAATCTGCAACGGTACATCGGCATTATCGGATAATTTACAGTATGTGACAAGCCGTGGATATTCCTCCTTATGTTCCCATACTATATTACTGCTTCTGAATTGATTATACTGCCTTCGTAAATTAATAATCGTTTTGACTTCATTAATTATATCGTCATATTTTCCAAAGTCAATATCATTCCACGGCATAGGTCTGCGGTTATGCGGGTCACATTTCCCCGGCATGGCAATTTCCGTGCCGTAATATATACACGGTGTTCCCGGCATAGTCATAAGAAAAATAAGCTTCTGTAATAAAACATCGGTATTTTCACAGCACTCTATTGCCCTGCCTGTATCATGATTATCAAGAAAATTGAATAACACACCATTTGTCTGCTCTGTATAAAGTGACATGGAATAATTTACCGAATACATAAGCTGTTCTGTAGTCATTGACTTATTATTCCAAAATTCAGAAATGTTATAGAAAAGCGGATAATTCATAACCGAATCATATTCATCACCTGTAAGCCACTGAATTGAATCAATCCATATTTCTCCCAACAGGAATATATCGGGTTTTAGTTTTTTAAGCTCCGAATGAAGTTTTTTCAGAAAATAGTGGGAAATCTCATCGCCTACATCAAATCTTATTCCGTCAATGCCGTAATCCCTGACCCAGTGCATACAAAGTCCTGTTAAATAATCTATAACCTCATCATTATTTGTATTCAGCTTAGGCATACCTGCTTCAAAGGCAAAGGAATAATATCTTCCGTCCCTTGTTTTGTAATCATTTTTAATAAAATTACTCTGATTTATATAGAACCAATTATAATACGGAGACTTCTCCCCTTTTTCGATAACATCCCTCCATGCAAAAAATTCTTTTCCGCAATGATTAAATACGGCATCAAGCATTATCTTTATACCCTTTTTATGTGCATTTGTTACAAGGCTCTTTATGTCCTCCTCACTGCCGAACTCGGGGTCTATCATTTCATAATCATATGTATTATATTTATGGTTTGAGCCTGATTTAAATATCGGCGTCATATAAATTCCGTTACAGCCAAGATTTTTAATATAATCGAGCCTTTCCTCTATACCCTTGATATTTCCGCCGTAAAAATCACGGTAGGTAATATTAGCCGTGTCCTTCCATGCCTTGAATTTCCCCTTATCCACGAAATTTTTACCCCTGTTAAAGCGGTCAGGAAAAATCTGATACCAAACAATATCCTTAACCCAATCGGGCGGACTTATAATATCCTTAGTATTAAGCCACGAAAATTTAAAATAATGACCTGTCTGTCTGCCATTTTTCCCATATGCCCCGGAAATTATTTTATTTTCGTATAAATAAGCAGTTTCTCTACCGCATTGAAGCTCAAAATAATATTGAAGTCTTTTGAATTTCGGTGTCAATTTTATGCTCCATACAAAACTATGTTCAAGCTCCATACGTGAGGTTATTTTCTCCCTTTTTCCCTTCCACGGATTAATTGCCGATATACCTCTTATGTACGGATCCTCGTGTATAATATAAACAGCGGTTATATCCTTTCCGGTATGTATATTTATAACGACCTCATTATCGCTAAGTGCATAGCAGTCATTAAAGGCTGCCCTATGTCTTATTGCTGAAAGATTCATAATAATCACCCACTTGCATTATACAACTTTAAAATATATAATACTTGCATAATTATATCTGTTTTTTGCACAAAACAGCCCTTTACACATAATTACAATGTATAGTATTCATTGACCTCTTCCTACAGTTTTTTATCAAGCATATTGATATATTTAGCATCAGAAAGAATTTCACACTTACAAATATCACCTTTTCGAGTG